>JAUXCD010000031.1 GCA_030619085.1 Candidatus Zixiibacteriota bacterium | reverse complement strand
TTCAGATGTCTCCATCTGTAGAAACCGGGCATTGGCTGGCAGCCAGCTATAAACGCGCCATCCGGCCGTGTACTGGTCGATGGCATAGTTATCGATATCGTTTGAGAAAATGGAGCTTATGCGATCATAGGGTGAAGGAATGTCGGTCGGGATCGAAAACAGCGTCCAGCGATCCTGCGGGACGGTCGTGGATGTCCCGGAGAACAGCGTGGCCGACCCGGCCACCAGCGCATCACCGCGGTCGGTGTAACTATAAGTGATCGCCACCGTGTCGGATGTGCGGTTGCCGATAATCTCATTACCAAAGAGCGTGGTCGTATCGGCCGAGCTGCCGTCAAAAGCATCAAACACCGCCGCCAGTCCCATCACCGTAAAGAAGCTGTCAACAAACGTGTAGGACGCCGAACCGGTCGGATCGGCGGTGAAACCGCTGTCAGCCAATTTCACGGCGGCGCTGTTGCCCTGAAGGTAACTGATAATAATGCGGTTCAGACCGGAACCGACATCGCTGTAATATCCCTCCACGGTAACAGGGAGACAGTTGGGGTCGCAAGTGGCATCGGAGGCGATCAACGAGTCAGCCACCGGCGCGATCTTGTCCTGAACGTCGACCATGATCCTTACCGTATCTTCGTCCTCGGCATAACCGACACCGTGATCACTGGTAGCAACGAGATCGATATAAAAGACGCCGTCGGCCGCTGGCCGCAGTTCGATCTCCAGATACACCTCCTGGCTGTCACCGACAGGACTGAAGGCGTCTCCCCCGATCGCAGTTACGTTCTGGACGAAGGCCGCGAATTCAGGATCGTAGTATGCATACGAAATCGCGTCGCAATCACGGTCAAAGCCCGCAACGCGGAGAGTATCGGTCAGGACGTTGGGAAAATCCAGAAACAGGCCGTCGACATCGGCGGCGTTCACCGACAGCGTGTGCGCCAGGTTTCCTTCATCATCAACGTCAAAAAACTTCGCATCATCCACGGTAACGCCACTGTCATCCGTTGCCTGAACTCTGACAAAAGTGCTCAAGCCTGAGACATCGGCAACGCAGAAATCCGGGTTCAGCGTAATAACCGCTCTGGTGGAATCGCCCACGGTAGAAGTAGCCGTAGTTCCAAAGGAAGTTGCTTCCAGGAAGTCCACCGTAATATTGTCACCTTCACTGGCATCCGGATCCCACGCCATAAAAATAACAGAATCCTCGTCACCTTCGGTGATCGCAAATGATGGATCGAGCGGATAACGAAGGGCCACTACCGGATCCTGGTTGATGTTATTCACTGTAATAGTGATTGTCTCAGTATCGGAGCCACCCAGCGTATCCGCCGCGTAGAAGGTCACCTCGTAGTCCCCGAATTCCAGGAAGGTAGGCGTCCAGTCAAAGTCACCCGTACCATCGCCGTTATCGGTGAAGGTAAACCCTGCCGGAAGGGTGCCGGGCGTCATTGACAACACGAGACTGTCACCATCAGGGTCACTGGCACTCACCGCAAAATTGAGGTTCTGGTTCTCGTCGGTGCTTTTGTCGCCGATAGGATCCAGTACCGGCAACTGGTTGACATTGGTGACGTGCACCGTGACAGTGGCAAAGACTTCGTCGTTATTATAGTTCTTATCGTCAGCAGCGTGAAACACTATGGAGTAAGTACCGGAATCACTAAAACCGGTTGTCCAGTCATAAACGCCCACGATGCTGTCCCGATCGACATCCGGGTAGTAGTAAGTAGTGTCAAAGGTGAAGCCAATGATGCCAGCATCGTCGTCCACCTCCAGAAAGAAGTCAGGGTCAGCACCCGGAACATCGGTATCATCGTCCGACGCATAGATGTTGAAGCTGACTGTTTCTCCTTCGTTCACCTCGACCGTGGCACCCGGTCCCACAATCTCGTTCTGCCCCTGTACATCCGCCGCGGCGGCCCAGGCCATAACCAGGGAGACAACGGCGATCAATACCAGCTTTGAGCTTTTGTATTTTAGCATTTTTTTACCTCGTTTATCTTCCATGATCATTTGCCTGTTTATGGAATCGGCGGTGCCGGCGGGTTCCAGTTAAAGGTCGGGCGCTCCGGCGGGCCATCATCACCACCACCGCTGGTCAGCAGGAAAATCAGGGCACCGGCGCCTACGGCCACGACGGGCCGGTTAATAACGAAGTCTGCTCCTCCGACGGGGTCGACTGCTTTTGTCCAGATCGACTTCGGTGGTATCGGCCCCGTGGATTCCAAAAAATCCGCGTAACGATTGTGCCCGAGCATCTTGTACTCCGGTTTCTCAGGCAGGTAGGCATAGTCACCGTCGAGATCGGAAACGATAATATAATGCCGGTTACCCTCCTGTTGCTTGAAGACAACCCGGTTGCCGGTCAGCGTCACGTGCTCGGCCGCCGTGTAACCCGCCGATGAGGACAGATCGCCCATGTACCGGCCGGCATCGTCGGCCCATATCTTAACATCGCCGTAAAACAGCGGGTACTCGCCTTTCGACGAAATCCGCGAGAACAGCAAAAAGTCCGAGTTCTTCAGCCAGACCGGACCGTTGCGGCCATCGTAGGAAACATTGCCGCCCAGGCTACCCAGCGTCGAAACCGCCGAATCACTCGGGGTCAGGCGGATATTCTGGAAAACGCGGCGCACATTGATCTTTAATTTCTTATCCGTATCCTTACCGCGCAGCGCCAGATCACGCTGGTAGGTGCCGACGAAATAGGCCACCATGTTGCCGTAGTAAGGATCCCAACTTGGCTGGAAGTTGTCTTCTTCCATCGCCGGGTTGACATCAACATACTGCGAGTCGGCCAACGACCAGATGCGAATCTTATAGAAGTTCTTGCGAGTGATACCAACCGGAATCTTGGTGGTAAATGCCACCAGGCCGGAAGCCTCGTTGGGATTCCAGGTTAGTCCGAAATCGGGATATTCGGGATTACCCGGCAATTGGTACAGCCCGGCCGGGTACTTGGCCTGGTCCTTAAGAAACAGGTCCACCCGCGTCAGAAGAAACAAATCACCGTTGCCGGTGCGGTCGGACTCGAAAGCGATATGCCGTCCGTTCGGTGACCAGACAGGATGCGAATCCTTGTAATTGGTGGACTCGATATCCTTGTCAGTCATCTTGACATACTTATCGGCGTTGTAAAAATACAGGTAGATATCGGTCTCGGTGCCACCGGGAGAATAGCTGAAGGCACACACGTAGTCGCCATCGGCTGATCTCACCGGCATCCAGTCAAATTCGGCGGCGTAGAACTTGAAGTCCTGACCGAAGGCATCGAGATCGAACTCGATTTCCGACTCAGCTTCCTCTTTCAAAGGCGCCATTTCACGCAGACGTTCGTAGCGCATGTCGTACAGAAACAGACGATAACCGTCGCTGCTGCGCAACTCGAACGAAATCAGGTTCTCATCGTGCGGACAGACCTGCGGATAGACGATCTCCCCACGAAGGGTATCGAACAGCGGATTACCATCATGAGGAATCTGCTGCACGCCTGACAATTTCAAAAGCTGTTGACCGCTCACCGCCGGAACCAGCAGCAGTACGGCCGCTATTACCAACAAAATTCTTCTGCTCATGACCCTTTTCTCCTGACGGGTTTAAAGCTCAGATTTCTCTTAAATCCTTGTAAGCGTTCTGTCCCAGTTTCACGTAGTCCGTGAATCCGGAATTATTTTTGTACGTGTTCAGATAGTCACTCCAGAGCTCAATAGCCCTGTTTTTCTGCGTCTTGGCCCGGTGAAGCTGTCGTTTGCTCAGCTTATCCTTGCTCCGGTACACATCCTTTACGAGTTCAGTCAGCGACATGTTGGAGAACCAGCCAACATCGTGCCACTCCTGTGACTTTTTGATGTCAGTCATCTCCTCGGACAGCTTGATCGTCTGGCTAAAGGCTCTGGCTTCATCCATATGGCTGAGAGCATCCTGGTAACGATGCTGCGAGAAGGCCACTTTGGCGGAAAGATAATGCGGGTAGAAATTGTTCGGGGCCACCTCACGGTAATCGTCGCAGTATTTGTCGGCCTTGTCGTAATCCTGCGTATAGAGGTATATGCTGGCAAACAGGTGATACATCTGCTGCCGGGCATTAAGCGGCAACTCTCCCTGCGGCCGATTCGCCAGCGCCTCGAGGAACATCTCAGCCGAAACAACGTCACGTTTATCGTTCACATATATCGTGGCTGAATCCAGAAGCTGCTGGTGGGTGCCTTCAGTGTATATGTCGATCATAGTGGGCGGCGGAGCCGGAGCTGTGGTGTCGACCACCGGCAAATTGAGATAGTATTCAATCTTCTTGTTAATTTGGGGAGACAGAGTAAATACATCGGAGTATTTCTTGAGCTTATAGGTCGCACGCAAGGCGATAATCCGGCCCTGGATATCGTCGAGGGCCTCGACCGAACGCAGGCCCTTGGCTTTCTGGGCCAGAGCGCCGATGCGGCGGTCAGCCGCGCGCCGAACTTTCTGGCCGGCCATGTTAATCGCTTCCCGTGCTTTCAGCATCGACGGCAGGTAGCGTTCGCTTTTCATTACCCGGTCCGCCTCGCTCAACACGGAATCAACAGAATTGATATCTTGAGCCGCCAGATTGGAACCGAAAGTGGTTTTCCATGATCTCACATAACTGCGGGAAGCGCTGATGGAGTCACGGGTCATTCGCAGCGAATCAGCCTCCACCACCACCCGGACTCTGAATTGACGACTGTCAAATTTGTCATCGATATTCGATACGGTTATTTTCATCCCGGTGTAAGTGCCCGGTTCCAGCAACGCGGCATTTATGCGCAGTCTCGGATTCTCCAGGCCGCCGTCGAGATAAACCTGCTCCTCGCCCAGGCCCGATGACCCGCGATCGAGCGATAGGTCTTTCAACTGCACGCCTTGATCATCGATTGAGAACTTGAATGAATTGTTATCTACCGCCTTGACCTGGTAGGTCCGGCGCATCTCTTTCAGAATCGGGCTGGCAATAACCGGAGGATTACCGATGATGGAATCGGCGATAGTCAGCGAGACGAAAGCGGCCTGGTACTGGCCGTCGGCCCATTCCCCTCGGGATCGGGTAATATACTCATCCCAGCCGTTGACGACATTGCCGTTGCTGTCTACCAGCGCCTGACCTCCTCCTACCGTTCTTTCAGCGGCAGCATCGAAGACCGAGTCCATCACCTGACGATAGCGGTTCCGGGCATCGGCAGCGCGGTCAGCGGCCGACCCGTATTCCTCATCACTGAACAGCCCCGCCGCCGAGTCCAGCAGACTGAAGACGGAATCACCCGGCGGTACCAGTGCCTGGTACGATTCAATGAAAGCCAGTGAGTCCTGGTAGTTATTGCGAGCGTTCTTGTTGCCGATGTATGAAACCAATGACATCACTCCCCACACGACAAGCGCCACCACCACTACGGCGCCGCCGATAAGGCCGACTTTCTTGCCGCTATCAAGAAGCCCCGACCAGTCACGAGGACGGGATTTGGGAATCGGCGAGGCGGTTGGTTTGCGGATGAAGCTGCGAAGACGTTCATCGTAATTGCGAACGTTTATCGACAGCAAGTACTTGTAAATATCGTCACGCATCTCCTTGGCGCTCTGATAACGAGCGTTGCGATCGCGGGCCATGGATTTACGGATGATGCGGTCGACCTCTTTGGGAATATCTTTGCGCACCGACGACATCGGGGCATACTTATTCTGGGCGATATTGGCCATGATGTTAGTGATGGTTCCACTGAAGGCCTGGCGCCCGGCCAGGTACTCGTAAAGCACCACACCCAGCGAGTAGATATCCGTGCGGCGGTCAATATCTTTCTCATCGTTGAGTTGTTCCGGTGACATGTAGGAGAAAGTACCCACCGGCCCCACACCGGCCATCGTCAGGCTTTCGGCCGAGGCCAGCTTGGCGATGCCGAAATCGGCCAGTTTCACCTGGCCGGTCTTGGAAACGAGGATATTACCCGGCTTGACATCGCGATGCACCACACCGTCGATCTGCTGATTCTTGTGCTTGAAACTGGCCGTGTGTGAGAACTGAAGAGCCTCGCACACCTTCAGACAGACTATCAGGGAGATATCGATCGGGAGCTGATTGCTGGGAGGTAACTCGAAAGTGTCGATCAACTCCATTTCGATGAAGAAGAACTCGCTGAAGGTACCGACCTCGTACACGCGAACAATGTTCGGGTGGTCCAGCTTGTCGGTGATCTGAGCCTCGCGAACAAACGAACCGGCGATATCCTTGCGCTGGGCAAGCATGGGGTGAAGAATCTTTACGGCGCGCTCGCTGTCGAGATTGATGTTCTGGGCCTGGAAGACAACCCCCATCCCGCCCTCGTGGCCGATCTTTTTTATCAGCCGAAGATGGCCAAACTCCTGAGGGATGTCTTTCTGGGTGAGTGATCCACCTGCGGGCGTGGTCCCCTGCCGAAGGACCGTCTTGGGGCGCTCATCCTTTTTCGGTGTGTCGGCCCCGGAGCCGTTCTGGGAAAGATTGTCGTCCGGTTTTCCGCGCTTATCGTCGGAATCAGAGTCTCTGTTGTTATCGTCAAAAGGCATCTAACGGATCTCCCGGCATTGTCAGGATAAACAGGTTCTAGTCGCTCATGATCTTGAACTGAATCTCCGTGCCAAAACCGACTTTAACAATGTCGCCGGACTTTAGCTCTCCGTAATCCAGTTTCTTATTGTTGACCATCGTCTTGTTGAAATGGCCGAGGTTGTTTATCAGGTATTTGTCACCCCGCTTGCGTATCTCAAACTGACGCCCGTGCACGGCCCCATCGTCATCCGTCAGATTCATATCAGCTTTATCGTTGCGGCGCCCCACCAGTATGTAATTACTGGTCGAGGTCAGCTTCTTGCCCTTGTTGCGCTCACTGATAACGGTCAACACTACCTTTGTCTCAGATGGCATCTGTAGTCGGCTTCTCGTTTAATTGTCACCGTATGTGGGGTCACCCTTGAGCCTGAGAATAACACGACGCTCCCGCAGCTTATTCTCCGGGGTATCTTCCACACTCTGGATCCTGCTTTCCCCCACACTCAAGGTGAACATGCGCGTCATAGGAATGGCCCAGACCGCTTCGAGGTAGTTTTTCACCTTCTCGGCCCGGTAATAGCCCAACTGCAGGTTGTACTGCGACGGACCGTCGGAGTCGGCGCAACCGATAACCTCCAGAATAGCATCGGGACGGGAAGCCAGGCGTTTGGCCGTTTTTTCCAGTTCCACCCTCGCCGCGTCATCGAGCTCGTGGCGATTGATCTCGAAATAAATCTCGGTGCTGTCGAGAAGCTCGTATTGCGCCAGGGCATCATCGCCACCGGTACTGGACAGCTCATCGAGTCGCTCGTAATACTTATCGAGACGGGTATCAATTGCCTTCTGATAGTTCTTCAGGGCGGTGATATCCGCACGGTCTTCATCGGACTGGTTTTCAAGGTCCGACAGCCGCTGATTGAGATTGGGAGCACAACCCGGCTGAAAAACCAAAATAGACAACACCAGTCCGGTAACCAGAGTTACCAGTCTCTTATTCAATGTATTCTCCTCTCCTGTTATTTTCTGCGTAACTTGTTGAAATCTTTATAACTTATGCAGCCCTTCGGGGTAAAGTCAAGGAAAAATATCCTGTAACCGACACTCGCAAATCCTTGTCAAAACCGCCGCCGCATGGTGAACAATTATCGAATCCCGGTCTGTCCACTATTGGCAAACACCCAAGCTGCCCGTCGTCATGGGCTTCGTTGTATCAAAAAGCGATTTATTCGACAGACCCACACCATCAGGGTCCGACCGTCAACCGCCAATCAGCACCGTAGGACAACCGGCCGAGATAACGTCCGGGGGGCCAGTGCAGGTTGCCTTGTCCCCCATCCGGGCCGCCGGCAACCCGGCAACAATAACCGTCGCACTGCCTTCAAAGATCGGACCACCGACGTGCGGTTTCGGTCCGGGATCGACCATCGGACAGGTGTGCATATCGGAGACGCGGGCGGTGGGCTGTCCACCAATCAGGACCGTCGCGCAACCGGCCGCAATTGCGCCTCTGTGCAAAGTCATATCGCCCATGCGGGCGGCTGGTTTGCCCATCCTGAGCCTCACTGAAACTAACGTATATCACATTGTCGGAAATCACGTTTTGGTCTGCAAAGGCAGTATAGTCTCGGTTTCCCTAAAGTCAAGATTTTATACGTATCCATTTGGCGAAGAAGCAGCTGATTTTTGCACCCGGCCGCAAATTCTGTCTGAAAGTTATCCGTATGACCTCAAGCCTGGCTGATGCACAATAGAGAATATTGACGGAAAATCACCTTGTACTACTATTTGATCCTCCTTATCTTATCGCCGGTTAGATGTTAACTCGCAGCCAAGAGTCCGATAATATTATTATATGATCTATATTAGCAAGCGTTTATCCATCCTTGTAGCGTTGGTAACCCTGACGGTGCTTTCCTGTACCAGTAACAAGGGCATCAGTTACCGTTACCAGGCCGAGAAGAGATTCCATCAGGCGGAGAAGTTATTCAACGATACCCGACTGAAGAAGCAGTACGCTGACCCGAATATCCGCCAGGAAGTGTTGACGCAGTTCGCCGCGGTCGTGGATTTCTGCTATGCCGGTCTCGACTCGCTGGACGCCAAGACTTTTCCGGTGGAATCACGAGAAATCCAGTTCCTCACATTCCAGGCAAGTACCCGACTTTCCCAGCTTTATTACGCCGACAGGGAATACGATTCCTGTATTGTTATTCTCAATCGACTGATCCTCAGTATCCCTCTACAGAGCACACACAAACTCAACAGCTACCTCAATCTGGGTCAGGCGCTGCATGCGGGCGGCCAATGGGACAGCGCCGTGGTAATCTATAATACGTTATTGGCCAATGTCTACCCGCCGGTGGATAATCGCGGTCAGATCTTTTTCAAACTGCTCAATCTGCCCTATCATATATACCAGGTAGTCCTGACGGCTGAAGGCTCCGAAGGCGCCAAAGAGTATGGTGACAGAGCCATCGCTTACTACGAAGACCTCATCGAGAAACAGCCCGGCTCTCCGCTGGAAGCTGCCTGCCATACCAATCTCGCCCTTGTTTATAACAGTCGCGGGGAATGGCAACAAGAGGTTGACCAACTCTCACAAATCAGAGACACATCGACCGAAAACCAGATTGCACTGGATCTCAAAATCGCCGACCTGTACGCCGGTAAAATGAACCGCTTACAGACGGCGATGACCAGGTACGAGGGAATTCTGGGGCGGCTATCTGAGGATGACACCACATTCTATCCGGCCACCTTGTTCAGGATTAGCCAGATCAGACTGGAGCAGAAAGATTACGAGCAGGCCCGCCAGACACTCATCAGGATCAAGCGGGACTACCCCGGCTTTTTCAACACCAGTCCGGCTTCGCAACTTATGATGGCCCGGTCGTTTGAACAGGAAGGGAACGTGAGTCGGGCCGAAGTAGAGTACAATTTGCTGGTGGAGAAGTACCGGTCATCGGATGAAGCACTGGCGACTTTTCTCTATCTTGCCGATTACTATGAAGAAAACGGACGTGAGACAGAGGCCCAGCGATGGTATGACCAGGCTGAGCAGACATATGACCAGCTTGCCGCCCGGGCAGCCGGAACCGCTTTGGAGGCCAAGGCCCTGATTTTCAAGGCTGACCTGTATCGTCAGAAAAAGCAGTGGCAAAGTTCGGCCGATGTCCTGATCAGCGTTTTTGAGAAATTCCCGAATACTTCGGCCGGCCAGAAGGCGGCCCTTTCGGCGATTTCCATGTACGATAAGAGGTTAAACAACAAGAGTATAGCTGACTCCCTGAGGGCTCTACTGAAAAGCTCTCTGGCAGATATAAAGGACTAGCCGGAAAAGAAGGATCTTTTCCTGTTTCTCGAATGTAGAAAGACGACGCCGATAACAAGACGGATCAGGAGGTACGATGAAACTTTTACGAATTGCCAGCGCTTTGCTTATTATGTCCTTGGTGTTGCCCGTCGCTGGTTTCTCCCAGATTGACAATTTTGGCAAACTCGATACTGTCTATGCCGACATTGCCAAGATCGACGACAACAACTGGTCGATCACCATCTCATATTTCAATGACGAGATTGTGGAAGGTCTCTCAGTGCCGCTGAAGATGACGGCCGGTGTCAACCGGATCGTGGCCGACAGCGCCGTTTACACCGGGGGCCGGGTTGATAATTTCACCCTCAAAGCCTTCCGCCCCGATACCGCCATACAGTGCGTAACGCTGGGAATGGTGGCCAATCTCGGCCCGACCAAGAACTCTCTTTTACCAGGTTCGGGAAGACTGGTAACGGTATTTGTCTCTTCCCTGGAAGACAAGCCGATCGAGAAACTGACAGTGGACACCACTACCACTCACCCCAACAATTCGCTGATGGTCGTGGCTAATCGCGCCGTATGGGGAGAGCACAGCCTCGATACCATAACCGTTGAGAAACGTAAAGAGCTTGAGATCCGCCCCTACTTCATCGTGAGACAGGCGAAATAACCGGGTAGATTCAGACCAAAAGACCAAGAGCCCGCACGGATGCGGGCTCTTTTTTTATCTATTTACAATCAGCGGGATGACTGCAGTTGTTATTCGTCGCCGTGGGCGGTATCGTCGTTTTTATCCAGCTTGACCGTTACACGTGACTCTTCCTTCCGGGCCACAAACTTGCGGAGTTTCTCCAGTCCTTCTTCGTTAAGACGCTGCTTCTGGATAATCTCCTTCATCAGTGCTCGCCCGTCGAGTACGAAATAATCATCGAGCCCCAGCTCCCGGGCCAGGAAACTCAGATCGGCAAACGCCTTCTGGTCTTCGGACTTCGTAACCAGCTTCTCTTTCCGAGCCAAGCTGATATTGACCTTCCCCCCTTGGCCCTCCATCGATGTGAACCTCGATTCACGGGCCAGTTCCACGATATCCACCTTGAGGCTCTCACGAAGCGCCTTCAATTCACCGTACTTCTGACTTACTTCGATATACTGCGAGGACAAATCCCAGGCCCGCTTCTCGGGCGGCAGGTCGGATATTTCGTCAACGTCCTGGCTCTCCAGAAGCAGACGGTGGCGTTTGGCCGGGCACAGTTCGATATACTCGCAGTAATTGCAGAGACCTGTCTCCCGGGGCGGAAAATCGTCCAGCTTTTCCGCCTGATAGATTTCGTATATTTGAGTGCGAAGGTCCTCACCGAGCAGGTCGAGGTCATCGGGTGACATTCGATGTCGAATAATTTCGTCCTGCCGCAGGAAGTGCTGAACCAGTTCAATGCTCTGGTAGTCCGGCCAGGAACTCTGCACGGCCAGTTGATAAATACCCATCTGGTAGCGAAAAGCCGGGGCGGATGGCAAGCTGGGTCGCTTTCCCGTCTTGTAATCGCAGATCTGAACTGTGCCATCCTCAAGTTTGGTGAGACGGTCAATAATGGCCAGCAGTTTGAACGGCGTTTCCGGAAGCTGGAAGGTCAGCCTGAGTTCTGTTCCCAGCAATGTATTCTGATTGAACGGCTGGTAGCGCTCGTAGTGCTTAGTCAGCATCTCCCGGCCGAGGCGCACATAGTCATCGACCGTGTAATGTTCGGAAATAGTCGTGATAGCCAAAGGATTGAGTTTATCCCAGTCCTTGTCATACTGGGCAATCACTTCTTCCAGCGGTAGAACAATGCCGTCGGCGCCGAGATTGTACAGATTGCTCAGGACGCGATGCACCACCTGGCCGAGATAGGTATCCGGCGTTACGCGCTTGGGAACGGTTGGTTTTTCGATATACTGAAACTTGAATTTGCGTGGGCAGGAGCGGAAAGAACTCAGGGCGCTGTGACTGAATCTGGATACCATAGACTCAATATGCTATCCGTTCAACCGGAAAGCAACCGTCAACACACTAACATAGACAGATTCATTTCCTGATGTACCGCTCCAGGGCTCCCTTGAGGAAGCCAAAGCCGAGTCCGAAATGAACGGTCGGGAAAATCAGAGGCCCATATATAAGACACCCAAAATGCTTCTCTTTCAAGGCCAAAAACACCGAAAACAGAATCACCACCAGCAGGTAAAAGGCCGTCAATGTCTTGAACACCTCGTACATCGGCGTCGATAGAAACGACAAGACCAAAAGCAGTCCGAATCCCAGCACCCCCGCGGCCGCCAGCCACTGAATGGGTGAAAACAAACTGTGTTTCCGTGCGAAGCGAAACCGTCCGATACCGTAGCGAACCATCTGACGCCACAATCCGTTGAGACTTGAGCGGGGATAATAGAAAACCTTCAGTCGTGGCGAGATGAAAGATTTCAAACCGGATTGATGCACGCGATAATTGAAGTCGACATCTTCGCAGGCATCGAAATCCTCATCGAAATACCCAATCTGTTCAACCACCGATCGTCGGTACATGGCTCCCGACGAGGTCGGGTCCACCTCGCCCGTGTAGTCGGTGAATATCTCCGAACCTGGCTTGTGTCCCAGCACCGATGCACGGCACAGAGCGACCGATTTTTCGAATTCATTGATATCGGGCGGGGTCAGCGGCTGCGCTCGACACAGGCATGAAGCCCCGGTCTGCTCAAAAAGTTCCACCACCGAACTTAGAAGATGCTTGTCAGGAATGTGGGAATGCCCATCCAGCACGAGGATATACGGCGCGGTGGTGTGCTTGATGCCGAGGTTCCTGCCCGAAGACGGTCGGCGTTTGGGGCTGTCCAGCACCTGAAGAGACCCAAAGCGGTTTTTAAAAGACTGGGCAATCTCGCGGGTACTGTCGGTCGAGCCGCCGTCAGCCAGGATGATTTCCACCTGATCCATGGGGAAATCCTGCATATAGACCTGTTCCAGTGTGCGACCGATGAACTTCCCTTCGTTCAGCACCGGCATGGCAATAGCGAGTTTGTATTTTGACGGTTTATCTGTCATACGGGTATTGTTTTCAGCCTGTTAACTCAGTGAGTTCCATTTTCACCAGACACGGCTGACTATAACTATTATATTATACGATGACAACAAAAAACGGGATGTCTTATGTGGGCGTTTCAAATACCGGGAGCGGCTTACGAATTGATTTTCTAAGTATGATAGAACCGGCGCCACTGACTCTCGGCGTGCTTCCACTGGTGCCGGGATGCTGACTGTCTGCCCTGCCGGGCAAGGGTGCGGACCAGTTCCGGTGATTCCACCAGCTCGATGAGACGATCGGCCAGAGCCTGGTGATCGTTCACCTTGAAGAACAGACCGTTAGTCCGATCGTCGATAAGCTCCGATGTGGACGGATGCTGAGTCGTCACCACCGGCAGGCCGGCCGCCATTGCAACCAGAACTGAGGCCGGTACGTAATCGAGGGCTGAGCTGTTCACCAAAACATCCGATTGGTTCAATTGTTCGTAGAAGCTCGCCTCGTCACCGCTGGTGTCGATGGCCACAGCGGTGAGGCGCTCATCGGCAATCATCGATTGCAGCAGGCGTGCCTGCCGACCCTGACCGGAAATAACCATCTCCGCCCGCGGGTATTTCTGCTTGACCAGCTTAAAAGCTTTGATCACACATGGCAGACTGTGAAACCTCTCCAAAGGCAAAGCCACGAGAATCCTTGGGGTGACCTGAACTATCTCCGTCCGAGGGAGGCGGTCTTCATCAAACATGCGATAGACGAAATCGGCGTTGATATCCCGGCTTTGCAGTCCATGCGAAAGCCCGCGAGAGTTTACCGTGACTGCGTCACAGGAGGCCAGCAGCCTCATTTTGAAACTGTTGATATTGCCGGCCAGAAGTTCCTGCTCGGAACCATCGTAACTCAGCAGTACTCGCTTGCCGAAAAAGCGGCCGAGAATGATGGGCAGAACCAAATGGGTCAAAAGCCCTTTTCCTGAAGTCGGGAATATGTGGGTAATTTCGTACTGAGGTATCACTCGGCAAAGCTGTGCAAATTCTGAACAGTTGCCAACAAACCAGCCGATCAACTTGCCCAGTGAGCCGGTATTCTTCTGTTGGCGATGATTCGATCCATACAGTGAGAGTAGTCTCACTCTTTTATCCAAGCCGTGGAGGTGCCGGGATAAAAGCAGTGGCTCGGCCGCTTCGAGAATCCCCCCGGTGCCGTTGGCGGCCAGAATAAGAATCCCGCTGCCGGAAGCGTTTCCCGTGGAAATAACTTCTCTGATGGACCTATTTCTCGCTTGCCTTGCCATCGGATTCCCTTATGAATGCCAACGCCTTCCAAATCAACCGGTTCTAATTCTTCACTTCATTCAACCATTGTACCCACGGCGAGCGGATTGGTTTGAGGAAATCTATGGACTATAATGAAAAGGGGGAGAAATATGCCCGGACTCACGGGCAGGCGGGCGGCGGCGGGCCGCCAGCAAACATATAGTCGGCCAGATAGGTCAAATCGGAGATATCCACCATCTCGCCGTCGTCACCGTCAATATTAGCCTCTTCCGGGCAGATAGGTGGTGTGGCACCTCCAAATAGGTAGGAGACCAGAGCGGTCAGGTCGGAAATATCGATAGTATCCAGCGGATCGTTATCCACATTCCCTCGTATTCCCACGCAGCAGGGCGGCTCTATGGTAACCGTCCGCAACGCTACATTGACCATGACAGCACTGCCATCGACGACCTGGACATTTTCGACAGTGTCTGGCATATAATCCGGCGATGTGAACACCAAATCAAAAGTGCCGGCTTCTATCAGGCGGTAATAATCACCAACCGCGGGGTCGGTGAACACCTCAGAGCTGTCAATATCGTGATTGACAACCGAAATCGCGGCCGTCAGTGGATCACCCGTAACAGAATCAGTAACGACACCGCGGATACCGGTGCGGGCGTTATCAAGATATTCCAACAACGCCACGCGGTTGTAATCCCAGTGAGCCGGAAGCTGATCAGCCGGGAGCAGTTTCACCCGGGACAGCTCGATAGTCACTTCGCGGCAACCCTGATAGTAGTTCATAAAATCCTGGCGACTCCCGACGATGGGGTACCAGTCGTAACCGTTGGTAATGCCGTCGTCCAGCTGCGTCATGTAGTTAGCGGGACTGTATGCCTGGGCGCTGTCGGCGTAGTCGCGACTGAGGCTGATATACCAGTTATTGTCGGCGTGAAGGTGAACCCAGGTGTCCCAGGGATAGGATACCACTTCGGCGCCACCGTGAAAATTGGCTGCCAGTATGCAGCGATGGCTCTCGGCAAAATCCATCATGGCCATTGTCTCCGCCTGCCAGGCGTGACCGTCGGGATGCGGCCCGTCATCCGGATCGGGGAAATTCCTATTAAGGTCTACTCCGTTGGCGTTGCCCCGGGTGGCGCCACTGACGGTGTGATTCCCGGCGCTGTAGGTCCCGTCGGGATTAAACAGCGGATTAATCCAGATCTCCATGCTGTCAACAATAGCCGTGACCTGGGCGTCGGTGCCATAGTTGGACAGCAGGTAGTCGATCAGACGAAGCATCAGCACGTAGCCGGTCGTTTCATCGCCGTGCATGGTGCTGGAATACATGAACTCCGGTTCAACCTCCGGTTCATCGACATTGTCCGAGATTTTGACCATCAGCAGTTCCCGCCCCTCCTCGGAGTAGCCGAACCTCTCGGTGCGGCATATCTGAGGATAATCGGCTGCGAACTGGTACATCATATCAACATAGGTTTCATAAGTGGGGTAGCTGTCCCATTCCAGCATGGCGCTGCGTGCCGAGGTCATGGCCGGCTTGATCAGCGTTCCGGGATGCGGCAGTTCCAAATAGTCGTAGGCCAACTCACCGAACCGGGCAAATTGATCATCGTTGGCGTAGGCAAAGACCGTATCCGCCTGAACATTGTCGATGGATATAATCCTCGTGAGCCAGTCAAGCTCCGCTTTCGATTCTATCTGAAACCGGAAGTAATGCTCGGCCGCGCCGACCACCGGCGTGACCGCAAATATCAACAGGAAAAGTAGCCAGAGTGACAGAGGTCGACAAATGTTTAACGATGTGGAATTAGAGGGAACCATCGTTTCTTCCAAGTTTACTATGACTACTGAGCGGACTTTCAACGACCGTTCTTACCAACAATGCGGCGCCTCGCCTCCGGCGAACATGTAGTCCACCAAGAAAGTCAAATCCGAGATATCGAGGGTACCCGAGTTGTTTACATCGGCCGCGTCCAGAACCGGCGGCTCCGGACCGCTCGAGAAGAAATAATCAGCCAGGTAGGTTATATCAGAGATATCCGGTCCTTCGCCATTGCCATCGATATCGCCGCAGATTGCGGTCGTTCCGATGAAGACGTCATCAACGAACCAGTCGTCATAGTTCCCTAAGGTCGCAGAATTGTATATCATGACCCGAAACCGCGAGTGGAAAGCATCCGGCGGCAAGGCAATCTCGACCGGCTCAAAGGTGATCATGTCGGCACCGGAGCCGAGATGCTGCTGCAACAGAACCCAATCCCCGGTGTTACTGAAGTATTTGACAAAGAGATCATCATTGGCGTCCGGAGATTCACCATCGCCCTTGAGCTGATACTGGTATTTCAAGGTCACGTTGGTGAGGTTCTTCAGGTTCACCGGGAAAGTGATCAGCGTATCGCCACCGTTGGGGTCGCCGTCGAAATCGACGCTGTACGGCGGTGTCGGTTCCGCCAGGCCGCTTTCATTGATTTCTGCGCCAGCGTTGAATAGCCACATGGCCGGGTCCACGCTCATGGCCGGGAATTCATCCAGAAACGGCACCGCCAAAGCCTCACCCTCCGAAGTGGTCAGCATCGACGCCGCTGCCGAAACGGTGCCGTTGCCCAACGACGTAACCACTACTTCAACCGAGTCCTGTTCACCGAACAGGCTGTAGGATATTTCTACCTGGACGATGAAGGTCAGCATCTCGTCCGGAAGCATGGAGCCGGTCGTGCCTACGGTGAAGGTGCCCGTCTCGTCGGTGATATACACCGGCCAGGAATTACCGCCGGTGCTGAAAGAGAATTCATCGGTGTAAATGCCGTCGTTGGTGACAACGATGACATATTCGACGGTGTCATCGACGACTCCCACACCCGATGCCGATTCCGGCGAAACCAGGACGTTATAATCAATGACGCGGAAACTGTAGACATCGGTCGAATCGATGGCGCCATCGATATCCTGCGCGTAGAGATAGTACTCAATCGTGGTACCCTGTGACTGGGCCGGAATATACGCATGGTACTCATCCGGCTGTCCCGTAGCCAGCAAGCCTTCCTGAATCCACGTGCCGCCGGTACGGTAGTACAAAAAGAGCGAATCAGTGTCCAGGGCCACGCCTGACACTATCGAGGCCACAACGTCGTAGTCAATGACGGCATTCTTGGTATCAGCCAATGGCGTGTGGGTGATTCTGATACCACAGGGATGGTTCGCTACCAGAGTAAGACTGTTATTGAGATTGAGCCGGCCACCGGTCACGGTGATGCCATCAAGCGATGCATTGGGATCAACGCCGTCGAGAAGGTACTGCCTGATAATCAGGGCCACTGAGTCAGGATTAGTGCGATATGCCTGCATGAGGTTTTCGCAGGCGGCACTGAACATCA
>JAUXCD010000072.1 GCA_030619085.1 Candidatus Zixiibacteriota bacterium | reverse complement strand
CCGGACATCTCGGTCGGCTTGTTGTTGAGCTTGTCACCCAGACCGACCCGGTTTAGCAGTTCGGTTACCCGTTTCCTGCGGGTGCGACCCTTCGCACCGGCAAACAGCAGCGGCACCTCGACATTCTCAAAAGCGGTCGCGTAAGGCAATAGATTAAACGCCTGAAACACGAAGCCGATCTTCTTGTTGCGGATATCGGCCAGTTCGTTGTGCGAAAGTTTGTTGACCGCCTGACCCTCGAGGAAATACTGCCCCGAAGTGGCGACATCGAGACAGCCGACGATATTCATCAAGGTCGATTTCCCTGAACCGGACGGACCCACCACGGCCACGAGCTCACCTCGTTTTAAGTTGAAGTCGATGCCCCGGAGCGCCTGGAATTCCACGTTGCCGGTTGTATAGGCTTTCACCACCTTCTGCATTTCCACAATCATACTGTGTTGCGAAATCAATTCAGACATATACGGGGCTCCTTATTCATATCGTAACGATTCTACCGGGTTGACCGAGGCCGCCTTCATGGCCGGGAACAATCCCGATAAAACACCCATCACACCCAGAATCGCTATCGTCAAAATACCGATTTCCATCGACAGCGTCGGCCGTCCCAACTGCTCCAGCACCATGGAGTCCATCGGCAGCCTCTTGAAACTTTCGGTAAGGATATAGCTGATAGCCATGCCCAGGGCACCGCCGATGAACGTGATCATGAGCGCTTCAATCAAAAACTGCGCCAGGATATACGACCGGCGGGCACCCATAGCCATCTTCACGCCGATCTCCCGGGTTCGCTCCCGGATAGAGACATACATGATATTGGCCACACCAACACCGGCAATGAGCAAAGTCAATCCGCCGATAATACCCAGGAAGATCTTGACGCCTATCAGTAATTTGGTGAATTCCCTTTTCCCTTCGACCGTATCCCAGACCGATAAAGCCCGGTCGTCATTCGGGTCAAAGCGGTACTTGGCCCCCAAGACTTCGAACATGCGGCGTTCCACCTGCGCGTTTTGGCTCAGGTCGGCCGGTTTGTACACGATATTCTGAATGCGGGGAGTTCCATACATGGTGGCGGCGGTCGTCAGGGGGATCACCATCATGTTTTCGTCCGGACCGTAATAGCTGCTGTTCTGGGTTTTGTGTTTCAACACTCCGATGACAGTGAAGGGCGTGCCGTTGACAAGTATTTGCGCCCCCACCGCCTCTTCCGCGCCGAACAACCGTTCTTTGAGGTTATCACCCAGGAAGGCGACCCGCCGGGTGAGCTTCATGTCCTTTTCGTTAATCATCCGGCCACCGGCTTCGGGAATCATGTTTCTCATTATCTCGTAATTTGGCGTTACCCCGACCACGTGCTCACTGACGAGGTTGTCTTTATACTTAATGCGCACGCCCCACATGGAAATTTCACCGCCGACCATCTCCAGCTCTGGCATGGTTTTGCGCAGGTACTCGATGTCATCGGCATAAAATCGTATCGGGCGGCCTTTGCCCATCCCCTTGTAAGGAATGGAGGTCTGTCCGCCCCACATGATAGCAATGCCGTCGCCCATACCTTTGCCGACAATCGTCATCTGCTGTTGCAGCCCTTCGCCGAACCCAAGCAGCAGCATAATCGACAGCGTCCCCCAGCAGAGGGCCAGCAGCGTGAGGGTGATCCGTTTGCGCTGTTTTTTGAAGTCACGGATGAAGACGTTGTATATTATTGCTGGCTTCATAATTACCTAAAACAGTTTCAAAGCCTGAACCGGTTGCAGGTTGGAAGCCCGCCGCGCCGGAAAGAATCCCGACACCAGACCGACAATGCCGAGTATTGTGATGGTGGTAATTCCGGCGACCATGTCTATTTGTGGTACACCGACATAATCCTGCAACTGGAAAAGCGGGAAGACGGAAATCAACGCGTAAGCGAACAAAAATCCGAGTATACCTCCCACCGCCGTTATCAGTAGCGTCTCCAGTACAAACTGCGCCAGAATCATGCGCTTTTTCGCCCCCAGGGCTATCTTGATGCCGATCTCCTTGGTGCGCTCTTCCAGCACCACGTTCATAATATTCGACACGCCAATGCCACCGGTTATCAAGGTAGCGATACCGATACCGACCAGGAACCACTTGAAAGCCATGAAGATTGACCGCAGCATGGCCATCCCTTCGGTGGTGTCCCAAATTCCGAGAGCCTCGGGGTCACTCGGTTCAAATTTGTACAGGCCGCCCAGGATATTACGCACCTCCCGCTTGGTGACCTCCATGCTGATGTCCTGCGGACACTGCATGACGAAAAGATTGACATACCGCCGGGAGTACATCGTCTTATAAGTGGTCGAGGGAATATATGCCTGGCGGTCGTCCCGACCGCTGTATGAGCTGTTCTGTTTCTTGGTCTTCATCACGCCGATCACAGTAAATGGGGTACCGTCGACAAGGATAGTCTCGCCCACCGCTTCTTCCTCGGCAAAGAGATCGGCTTTCAGTCGATTACCGAGGAAGACCACGCGTCTTCGCTCCATCATGTCCAGCTCGTTGATAAAGCGCGAGCCCTCGGCGGGAATCACGTTACGCATGGGAGCGAATTCCGGCCAGACGCCCGATATCGACCGGAGCGTCTTCTGTCTCTTGTATTGCAGGAGTTGCGATGATCCCTGATACTGCGGAGAGATGGCCGAGATCGTCGTCGCCCGCTTCTTAAGATAGGCGATGTCATCTTCCCGGAAATGCATACGGCGACCTTTGGGCAGACCTTGATACTCCTGCGATGTCAGACCCGGCCACACGATGGCGATATTATCGCCGAGACCTTTCTGAGATTTCATCTGCTGTCCCCGTATGCCGGTGGAGAAGGCAAACAGCAGCATGATAGAGCAGGTTCCCCAAAAGATACCGAACATGGTGAGAACCGAACGCAGTTTCTGGCGACGAAGGTCGTTGAAGAATTGCTTAATCGTGAGTAGCGGAATCATCAGACCCTTCCCTCGATTCCTCAGTCAGCCGTTATCTCGCGCGGCGGACGCTCGACCAACAAATCCCCCTCGGAGAGACCTTCGGCTATCTCAATGCTGATTCCGTCGGACAGACCGGTCTTTACCTCAACCGATGTTACCACCCCGAGGCTGTCCTCCATCTCCACCGAAGCCACCGAGTCTTCCATCGTCAGAAGCCGTTCCGGAATCAGAAGAATCTCTTCTTTCCTGGTGATGATAATATCGGCGTTGGCGCTGTAACCGGCCCGTAGTATCAAGGAGCCCATATCTTTAATGGTTATTTCCACTTCAAAAAGCGTGGAGCCTTCTTCTTTGTGCGCTTTGGGAGAAATCTCAACGAGCACGCCGATCAGCTTATCGCCGGAGATGGCGCCTATTTCGATTTCCGCCTCCATCCCCACATACAACTTACCGACATCAATCTCGTCGACATTGCCGCGGAACACGAGCTCATCCATTTTGGCCAGGGTCAGAAGTTCCGTCCCGGCCTGATAGGATGTCAAAGGCACCACCGGGTCACCCTCCTCCACCAGGCGCGAGAGCACCATCCCGGAGATCGGTGACTTAATGATGTTGTCCACCTCGATATCGGCAATAGTCGTCTTGCCCGATTCGATCAGGGCCAGTTTTTCTGTGGCCAGCTTCAACCGAAGATTGGCCTCTTCGCACGCCGCCATCCGGGACTCGTAGTCCTGGCGGGAACCGAGATCTTTCTCCATCAGCGATTTGCTGCGATCCATTTCCCGTTTGGCATTATCGTAGCCGACCTGGTAAATCTCCACCTGCCGTTTAGCTTCGGCAAACTCGATCGGCGTCGGGTCTGGCGCTACGTCCATAAGAGGATCGCCGACTTCAACATGATCCCCCACGTCGACGAATACTTTGCTGACGATTCCCGAAATCTTTGACTTCACCGAGATTTCGAGCTTCGGCTCAATCTTACCGACTGCCAAGGCCTTGTCGATAATCGAGCCTTTCGTCACTTCGTGAGTTTTGTAGGTATCATCTTTTTTAGCCGAACCATCGATAGCGAAAAACAGTACCAGTCCGACCACCACGATTGCTATTGCGCCCAGAAAGATTTTTTTGAACATCGCCTGTGTCTCCCGGAGACTTTTTTGTTTTGATAATGTTGCTGATTATTAGTTACGCATAGAAATCGCCATTGTTTCACCGGGCATCGGCGCGGTTCTCCACCATAGACGGACCGCATTGCCACAGAATATGACCCGCTTCAACGTAAGCAACTATCAATCAATAAGCTAAGGACTGGTTGGGCAATCGCAGTTATGGACAATTATTGCTAATATTGTTGGCCCGCGGCCGGTGGGGGAAGCGACTCGTATGCACTGTGAAAAGGAAATGATTGTCTTGAAGATAGCTGACCTGTTAGATTAGGCTTGTCTATGATCACCCTGGCCGAATCAATATCACTAAGAAAGGTCGCCCGTGAACAAAGTTGTCGCAAGTGAACTCACCTATCATACGCTCACGCAGGAGCGCTGGAAGGATTTCGAGAAACTTTTTGGAGAACGCGGCGCCTGTGGCGGCTGCTGGTGCATGTCGTGGCGACTCAAGCGCGCCGTGTTTGAACAACAAAAAGGCGCCGCCAACAAAAGAGCGATGAAGAAAATCGTATCATCCGGTGAAATCCCCGGCCTTATCGCTTATGTCGGCGATGAGCCAATAGCGTGGTGCTCGGTGGCGCCGCGTGAGGCGTTTCCGCGCCTCGAAAATGCCCGGACGCTGAAACGCATCGATGATAAGCCGGTCTGGTCGGTCGTCTGCTTCTTTATTGCCAAACCGTACCGTCGCCGAGGCGTTTCATCACTGCTTCTCGGAGCGGCCGTCGATTACGCGCGCCGAAGCGGTGCAAGCATCGTCGAGGGCTATCCTTTTGAACCGAAGCAGAAGCTTCCCGATCCGTTCGTGTGGACGGGCCTGGTGTCATCATTTGAAGCGGCCGGATTCAAGGAGGCCGCGCGTCGGTCAGCCAGCCGACCGATAATGCGCTACTACATTAAATAAGACGGGATTTCATTCGGCCGATTATTCGACAACCAGACGCACCGGCCGTACGTGATAGGCATGTTGTTTCTCGGCGTTGTCGAACACCGCGACTCCCAGGTACAGTTCATCCCTGAAAATCAGATCGCTGGCGGAGCCGGTGGCTCGTCGCCGGGCAATCTCCAGAGTCCAGGTGCCGCCGCGCCATCGTCCCCGGGCACGCACGTCGGCGGCATCACCGATCATCGGGGCTACCACAACACCGGGCGCAGTGGCGCCGACCGAGAAAGTGTCATCCTCCGGACGGTAGGGGAAGTAGAGGTTCGACGTTATATCAATGGAGTGTTGCTGCGTGTGATGCAACGGCAAGAGGTAGGGTTGGCCCCACTGTTCATTGAGATTATCGTGGTAGCCGCCGGCAGCGAGATTATCGACATGGATCCCGCCCAGCCCCGGCCCCACGTCGTCACCCCACCAGCCGTCTTCCGCCTGCCAGGCGGGATTGGTGCTGACCGCCTTCCAGTACCAGACATCGGCCGTGTCACCCTTGGTGTAGTGCCGCCCGCGTCCCACCGGACCGCCGGCATGGCAACAACCCATGCATCCGTCCGGATCGGCGTGCAACGACAGCGCCGCCTGGTCTTCCCAATAGACCGACTCTCCCGCCGGGCTGAGGCGCTCCGAGGTTAATCTCACCCAGCCGCCGTTGGTTTTCTCCAAATGCCGATTGAACGAGCGGGTGTGGTCCTCCCACGTCAGCAGGAAATAGACCGTATGCCGGTTGTGAAACGATTTGACACGCACCTCGGTGACAGTGTTGTCAAAATTGGCTCCGCCCATGACCGGCAGGATAACCTCGTCAACCCCCATCCACTCGATATCACTCTCTTTGCCGTCGACAATTACCGTTCGGTTCTGCAGGCTGCAGTGTAATGTTGGCGGGTCCGTTATCAGGGTCCGCAAAAGAGGCATCATAAGCAGTGCCGCCAGCAAAGCCAGGAGCGTCTCGGTGAAACGATAGCCCGGGCCTATCGGCGTGGCGTAGAAGATGCCATTAACGTGCGATACCGGAGATACCGTCACCGCCAGTATATGGATTACCGACATGAATAAAACTACCAGCGCGGCGTGATAGTGAAGCCATCGCACGAAGGTCAGACCGGAACCGCTACCGAAATTACCGGAGAAAAGGATCAGCCCGCTCACAATGCCAACACCGAGCGAAATCAGGATCAGGTTATAGAGAACCATTCTGGTCGGGCCATAACGGTTCTCCGAATCAGTCCCGGCCAATCGCCGCCACT
The DNA here is from genome assembly GCA_030619085.1 of Candidatus Zixiibacteriota bacterium. Classification (GTDB taxonomy): domain Bacteria; phylum Zixibacteria; class MSB-5A5; order GN15; family FEB-12; genus JAUXCD01. Next base: position 5,428 of record JAUXCD010000072.1, on the reverse strand, counting down.
CTTTAGTGATAAACAGGTAGACCAGGTAGAATAGTCCGACCAGCAGCAGCATTTTGCCGGCGCTGACGTGCCACTGATGAACCATGCCTTCCGGCGCCCACAGGTCAAGGCCGCCGCGTATCCGCTCCGGCAGGTAACGCGATTCGTCAAGCCACAGAAGCCGGGCTCCGGTGACCAGGAGGATGGCTGTTAAAACGGCTGCCGCCAGATGGGCCAGACGCACCGCCGGCGTGAATTTCAATGGAGAACTCTTCACGACTAATAGATGATTCAAAGGAAGCGTCTATACAAGCAAAAAGGGCGGAGCTGCCATCGTGTTGCGACAGGAACATTTCAGGTCAAAAAAAGGCCGGGCTCAAGCAACTTTAGACTGCCCGGCCCGACCGCGTCACAATAGATGGGATTGGTATCTTGTAATGGCTAACTGCAACCGCTGGTGGCTCCGCAGGTAACGCACTTCAGACAGGTGCCGTTGCGCACCATGGTGAACTGCCCACACTCCGGACACATATCTCCTTCGTAGCCTTTCAGTCGCGCGGTTCTGATTTCATTGGCGACCTGTTTGTCCCTCTGATACTCCGATGCGACCGCTGATTTTGACACATACTCAAGCACCGGCGCTTGCGGTTCAGCTTCTGCAGGCGCAGCCTTACTCTCCAACGACTCACCATGGTCATTTCCTCCTTGATGCTGGCGGCTTCCGTTTCCATTGCCATTACCATTGCCGTTTCCGTTCCCGTTACCACCCCGGCTCAGATTCCTCTTAAGATGGTCGGTGCGGATATCGCCCTTGACCCGGCTGGCCGCCGTCACTTGACCGGTGATCTGCGGCGTAGCCAGTTCCTCGTCTTCATATTCCATTGATTCATCCGATGGTCCGCCCAGGGTGTCGCCCCGCAAGTCTTCCTCGGAGATGTGCGCCAGGTCGGTGCGACCCAAATAGGTGATGGCCAGTTCACGGAAAATATAGTCGATAATCGAGGTTGCCATTTTTATCGATTTGTTGCCGGTCACCATGCCATTCGGCTCAAACCGGCTGAACAGGAAGGCCTCGACAAACTCTTCCAGCGGCACGCCGTGCTGCAATCCGAGCGATATCGAGATGGCGAAGGAGTTCATCAGCGAACGAAACGCGGCGCCTTCGCGGTGCATATCCAGGAAGATTTCGCCCAACGTACCGTCTGAGTACTCCCCGGTGCGAAGGTAAAGTTTGTGACGGCCGACATTAGCCTTTTGCGTGTACCCGGCCCGCCGATACGGCAATTTCCGGCGCTTGGCGATATAGCGGTAAACCACTTTCTCCGCCATCTTCTCAGCCACCTTGTCGATCGTCAAATGGTCGCTCTCGTCGTCCTCGTCAAAGAGCATGGCGCTCAGAGGCTGACTCAGCTTGGAACCGTCGCGGTATATGGCGATGGCCTTGTTCATGGTTTCCCATGACATGCGGTAAGCCCGCTTGACGTCGTCAAGCGTCGCCTCGGCCGGCATGTTGATAGTCTTGGAAATGGCCCCGGAAACGAACGGCTGGGCCGAACCCATCATCTTGATGTGCGCTTCGTACTTGATAAACCGCTGACCCTTCTTGCCGCAGCGGTTGGCGCAGTCAAAGATAGGAAGATGCTTCTCATGCAGGTGCGGAGCGCCTTCCAGCGTCATTGTCCCACAGCAGAACTCGTTGGCCAGTTCGATCTGTTCAGTAGTGAACCCGAGTTCTTTCACCAAATTGAAATTAACATGATCATAATGCTCTTCGCTCAATCCCAGGGTCTCTTTCAGGAACTCTTCACCCAGCACGTACTTGTTGAAGGCGAAGGAAATGTCAAAGACATTGGCCAGCGAATCTTCGATCTTGTCCAATTCTTCGGAGCCGAAGCCCTTGGCCTTCAGGGACTCGTGATTGATGTACGGCGCTTGCCTGAGAGTTTTATGGCCAGTGGCGTAGAGGATGATGTCCTGGATTTGCTCCTCATCGTAGCCGAGCTTCTCCAGCGCAACTGGCACCGACTTGTTGATGATCTTGAAATAGCCGCCGCCAGCCAGTTTTTTGAATTTCACCAGCGCGAAGTCCGGCTCGATCCCGGTGGTGTCGCAGTCCATGACCAGACCGATTGTGCCGGTGGGCGCAATCACGCTGGCCTGGGCGTTGCGGAAGCCGTGGATCTCGCCCATTTCCAGGGCGGTGTCCCACACCTGCCGCGCCATCTTGACTATCTCTTCGGGAAGGTAAGCCGGATTGATACCAATCGGTTTGACAGTAAGTTCATCGTACTCCGATTTGTCTGCGTTGTAAGAAGCGCGACGGTGATTGCGCATTACCCGCAACATCGCTTCCCGATTGCGATAGAAGGCCGGGAACGGTCCCTGCTGTTTAGCCATCTCCGCCGATGTGCTGTATGACTCGCCGGTGAGAATCGAAGTCAGCGCACCACACCAGGCGTAGCCTTTGGCCGACGCATACGGTATTCCCAGACGCATCAGCAGCGTCCCGAAATTGGCGTATCCGAGCCCCAGGGTACGGAACTCGAAGCTCTTCTGGGCAATCGACTTGGAAGGAAACGAGGCCATCAGCACCGAGATTTCCAAAGCGACTGTCCACAGCCTGATGGCGTGCAGGTAGCCGTCGATGTCGAAGCTGCCGTCGTCCTTGAGGAACTTGACGACATTGATCGACGCCAGATTGCAGGCCGTGTCGTCGAGAAACATGTATTCCGAGCAGGGGTTGGAGGCGTTGATGCGACCGTCTTCGGGACAAGTGTGCCATTCGTTGATAGTCGAGTCAAACTGAACGCCCGGATCGGCGCAGGCCCAGGCGGAGTGACAGATCTTCTCCCACAGCTCGGCGGCGGGAATTGTCCGCACCGTCTTACCGTCGATGCGACGAACCAGGTTCCACTTCCCACCGTCTTTGAGACATTCGAAAAATTTGTTGGGAATGCGCACGGAGTTGTTGGAGTTCTGACCGGAAACTGTCAGGTATGCCTCACTGTCCCAATTGGTGTCGAGTTCGACGAAATCGATGTCATCGATTCCCTGCCGGGCCAGTTCCACTATCTTGACTACATAGGCCTGGGGCACGCCCAGACCGCGGGCTCCCCTGAGGACGGACTTGAGACGTTTGTTCTTTTCCGGGTCGGTCTCGACCAGCTTCTCGCCATTGCTGCCGGCGATTTTGGTGGCATCGAAAATCTGCTTCAACTGCCGCCTGATAATCTGTGACCCGGTGACCATAGCCGCAACCTTCTGCTCTTCGGTCACTTTCCAGGCGATGAATTCCTCGATATCGGGATGGTCGAGATCGAGACAGACCATCTTGGCCGCTCTCCGGGTGGTGCCACCGGACTTGATAGCGCCCGCGGCGCGATCGCCGATACGCAAAAACGACATCAACCCCGAAGAGTTGCCGCCACCGGAGAGCCGTTCCCCGGCCCCACGGACATTTGAGAAATTGGTGCCCGTCCCCGAACCGTATTTGAACAGGCGCGCTTCGCGCACCCACAGATCCATTATGCCGCCGTCGTTGACCAGGTCGTCGGAGACCGATTGAATGAAGCAGGCATGCGGCTGCGGATGTTCATAGGCGTTTTCCGCCTGGGTCAGTTCGTGGGATTTAGGATCGACATAATAATGACCGTTGGCGACACCATGGATGCCATAAGCATAGTGCAGACCGGTATTAAACCACTGGGGGGAGTTGGGCGCTGCCACCTGAGCGGCCAGCATATAGCACATTTCATCATAGAAGTTTTGAGCATCCTGCTCGCTATCGAAGTACCCGTATTCCTCCCCCCATGTCCGCCAGCATCCGGCCAGGCGATGGAACACCTGCCGGGAATCAGTTTCGCTATCGAGCTTTTGCTTACCCTGTTCATCCAGGACCGGATTTCCGCTCTCGTCCACCTGCGGTACACCGGCTTTGCGAAAATATTTCTGAGCCAGAATGTCAGTGGCCACTTGCGACCACTCCTCCGGAACCTCTATATTATCGAGCTTAAAAACAGTAGAACCGTCGGGGTTTTTTATTTCCGAGGAACGTTTCGCGAAGTTCAATCGGCTGTATGGTGATTCTCCATCGTGGGTAAAAAAGCGGGCTATTTTCAAGTTGGACCTCCTGTATCTTCTAATAGCCGGACAGCCGAAATTCCCTTGTCGGCGCACTCCCTGTCACGGCTATTCCTGCATTCAAAAACCGTATCCCGCCCATACCGATAGGTCAGCCTATCGCAAACATCCATCGGATTTTTTTGGGCAAGTGGATACAATATATTGTGTCTGGAGAAGTGCCCACTACTAAAAATTGTGGTTTTTTCAAGAATCTTCTATTCGGTTGAATTACAACCAGCTATATCGAAGCTCCAATATTCTCAAATAGCGCGGTTCACCACCGATGACGATTAATAAATTTCTAATGCTCGAAATTGCTTGTGTTAAAGCAAGATAGCAAGGCGAAATATCTTAATACAACTATGGCAACACGTCGTCAAAAAATGATGTGAACGTAATGCGCTACTTGATAAGTACTTATATGAGTTTTAACATTATACCAACATCTTATCAACATAAAGTGTGGAAATGTGCGCCATCAAGCGCGCGTTTGTGCAGTGCACCAACGGTCCCACACCCCCGCCAGTGACCCTGCCGCCGGGCCAGTTTACATGTGGATTTTAACGTGGCAAACGTCAATCGCCAGTTCATCGCGATCGATTCCTTCAGCAACCAGCGTGAGATTCAGGCCCGATTCCGCCAGGCTCGATATCTGTTCACTTTCGAGCATTAACAGATCCGCCGAGACAGCTACAGAGGCAGTCAGGACACACGCGATGACAACGACGGCGATTTTGCAAATACAGCGTAAGTCTGGATGCATCTTTTCCCTTACTTTCAGAAGTACTACCGTAGGATTCTTTGGTGACAAACAGTAATCGGATCGACCGAATAAACCTTATATCGACCTTTTCGCAGTAGACGGCGAACCTGCCGCCTGCTGTTTGACCATGTGTCCAGATAATAAGATATACTTATCCATGATATGTCAACTTGTTTAAGTTCTCAGCGGCACTTTGGGACACGACCGAGTCTTGCCTCCCTCCTGCGCCGATAATCCCGGTGCTGGCGCATTGTTTTCGGTCCGGGCATATTCATTTCCAAGAGGCAGCTGCGGCTTTCGCCGTCATTTAGATAGTGCCCAAGCAGGTTGATCTTAGGATAAAAAAGTGCCTTTTTCGCCCCCCAACACAACCCACAACACGCTACCCATTGCACAACAATGAGTTCCGCGATCCAACGTGGGCCTTATAGCCACCAAAAAAATCGCGATTAATCCATCTTTTTCACTTGACAAAATATCGGTTTATGTTATCTTTTAAGTGCAATCGGAAAGTGTTACTCTTTCTGTGGATTACCTAATATCGTCCACCCAGGCAGGTTCCGT
>JAUXCD010000167.1 GCA_030619085.1 Candidatus Zixiibacteriota bacterium | reverse complement strand
TTGTGGATCCATCATAGTCCCCCGGGAACGAATACTCAAAGTAGATTTCCAGGGTCAAGTCGATGATCAGGATCCCGGTGATGGGCGTGTTTGGGGCGGGAACGGAGGTCATACCATTCTCCGGCTCAATGTACTGCTCTCCGCCCCAGGGATGATCATCACCGCCTGGCCGGAAAAGGTCATAGTACGACTGAGGGTGCATGTCACAATATGACTCACCCCACGGCATCAGGGTCAGTACCATTAAGGCTACTAACACAGGCACGAATCGCTTCATGGTAACACTCCTTGCGTTTAAGGTATTAACTTACCCTAAAAATGTTTTTTTATGTATGGCGGGTACAAAGTCAGTGAGGTTTATTATTCGTTATTGAGCTAACCAACTACTTCAAAATACCAAAAAACCACAGCGCTGTCAATCGGTTTTTGATACCCGGCCGTTAGTCAACTGACAGAAACTGTCACCAACAAAAAACCCGTCGCCGGGCGACGGGTTATATTGCTTTCGCATCACGACACGGACGGTCGTTCCGGTGGATTTATCTTCTGTTTGTCGGTCAGTGCTTTCTTCAGGAAATCGATTATCTTGACCGGCGTCGGGTCTACGTCGTTAAGAATCGCCAGGTAGTAGGAGACGAAATCGCCGAGTTGAATGAGACTGAACATCCTATCCAGTGGCATGTCACCCCGGGAGTAAATCTCGATAACCTCGACCTCAAATGTCTCTATAATGCCCTTGACGATATCCATACGGGCTTTCACTTGAGGGTGATCGTCGAAATCCCGCAAGACAATCACAACCAGGTGTGCGGATATGCTCTTGATCTGATCGGACCAGCCGACCAGTTCGTTGTGATTGAATTCCGGAAAAACGTTATTGAAGGCGAGCACCCTGCCGTTTTCGCACAACTGGCCCTTCCACCGCAACGCCACGGCGTCGGTCAGAGTGGGACCGCCGTAGATGATGGGGACCTTTCCCTGGATTCTCTGGGCCAGTTTCTTGGCCATGTTCTTCTCCAGGATGACATCCTCGATATAGTTATCCCGGAAGCTCTTGATTTTCTCAACCATCATGGTCAGTTCCTGGAAGGCGTTCTTTATGAGACCGATCTTGTCCAGAAATATAAGCAGCGGTGCGAACGAATAACCCAGGGCCGCCCGCGGGGGCATCCCGCCGGGGATTATGGCAATCGGGATGGCGTTCAAGGAGGCGATATCGTTGACAAGGCCGCCCGTGCTGATGGCGGCTACCAGTGCTTTTCTGTCGAGCGCGTCTTCCAGTGCCGCTATGGTTTCCTCGGTGTTGCCACTGTAAGACGAGGCGATCACCAGTGTCTCATCGTCCACATACTCCGGTAACTGATAGGTACGGCAGACCTGCAATGGCACCAGCAATTTCGTGTTGAGAAACGATCTTACCAGATCTCCACCGATAGCTGAGCCGCCCATGCCGACGACCACGATGTTTTTGATGCCGGAGAAATCGTCAGGGTTAATCGTCCATTCTTTAGCTATCCTGATTGCGTCTTCCAGTTGTTCCGGCAGGTCAAAAACTTTATTGTACATATTACCGGGGTCAAGGCTCCGGATTTTCTCGATGTCGTTTAGGATTGACAAGGCTTTATTTCCTTATAGTGAAGGTTCTTCGTTTACCCAGGGCCCGACTGTATTCTTCGAGCTTTTTAGTAACTTCCTGCGCCGTGCTGCTGGACATAACCGACCCGACCAAGTGACGCACGAGGTGGGAGTCGATTTTGCCCACCAAACGACACATGTCGAATATGCGGTTGGGATTTATGGAAAGCGTATCAACGCCCATACCGATAAACAGCGGCAGGGCCAGCGGGTCGCCGGCTACTTCACCGCAAATCGACACCGGCTTGTTGAACCGGTGGCCCGCATCAACCGTCTGCTGGATCAGTCTGAGCACTGACGGATGAAACGAGTTGTAGATGTGCGCGACCTTGCTGTTCATGCGATCAGCCGCGAGCGTGTACTGCGTAAGGTCGTTGGTGCCGATGGAAAGGAAATCGGCTTTCCGGGCGAGGTCATCGGCTGCCAGCGCCGCCGACGGAACCTCCACCATGATGCCGGTCTCGATGTCTGCGTCGAAGGGGATATTCTCCTTGCGAAGAGAGAACTTGACTTGTGAAATGAGCTTTCTGGCTCGCAGCAGTTCCCTCGTCTCGGAAATCATCGGTAACATTATTTTCAGATTGCGCTGGGTGGAGGCGCGTAAAATGGCCCGAATCTGAGTCTTGAAAATCTGGGTCAATTCCAGCATGGGACGGATGCCGCGCCAGCCGAGGGCCGGGTTATCCTCTTTGGGCCAGAAATTGCGTGATGCCAGTTTGTCATAGCCGAGGTCGAACGTCCTGATGACCACCGAGGTGCCGACATACTGTTCGGCGATCCTGCGGTAGTAGCGATACTGCGTGTCTTCGTCGGGGAAATCGTCGTGGGCCAGGTAAAGGTACTCGGTTCGATATAGCCCTACCGGAATCTTCTTAGCCGATAGAATTTCGTTGGCCGGCCCCAGCAGGGACAGGTTGGCGGCGATCTGCACCGACTGACCGTCCTTCGTCACCGGGGGGATCTGCGTAAGTTTCTTTATGCGCGTGATGAGAGCCGGCCCGTGCCGCTTCTTTTTCTTTTGGTGTTCACTCCAGTCATGCTCGTCCGGATAGATGATAGCGGTGCCCTCGGTGCCGTCGATTATTATCTTGGCATGGTTCGGCACGCTGGTCCAGATTCCCCGGACCATCACCACCGGCAACATCAGGGCGCGGGCAATCAAAGCCATGTGGGAATTGCGTCCGCCTTCGGAGACGAGTAAACCGACCGCCTTGCGCTGCCGATAGCTGAGAATCTCGCCGGGTGAGAAGTAGTCGCCGACAAGGATGGTGTTGGGCGGAAACCTCAGGTCGCTTTTCTGGTAGCCGCTCAGGTGGGAGAGGACGCGCGAGGAGACCGCCTCGATATCCTTGGCCATCTGACGCATATAAATGTCACGCGAACCGAGCAGGGGAAGGGTGGTAGCCTGAACCAGTGAGTGATACACGGACCGGGCATTGCGCTTTTGCTCGGCAATCTCCTGCTTGACGTGTTTGAGGAACTCTTTGTCGGTGGCGATCATCAATTGAGCGTCGAATATCTTCGTCACTGCCAGTCCCATCTTCTTTCCGGCGGTGTCGCGCAGCGTGCCCAGTTCATCAACCGTCTGTTCCACAGCCTCTTCCAGGGCCTTAATTTCCCCTCTGACGCGAGTCGCCGGGATAACCAACTCGACAATATCAGGCACACCGCGGGTCATTACCCGGGCATATCCCAGGGCGATGCCTCCGGATATGGCAGAACCTTTGACCAGCTTTCTCTTGGTTATCATGACTCCACGCTCAACTGTTTGAAAACACACACGGTAACGCTTTCAGAAGATAACGGTAGGTGACAATCAAAGGCAAGATTTATATCAGTCGTTTTCGCCGAAGCCGGACTGAACGACCTGCACAATCTGTTCCATAGCTTGTACTTCGTCCGCTCCATCGACCTCAATCGTGATTTCCGAACCTTTCTCGGCTGCCAGCATCATCACACCCATGATGGACTTGCCGTTGACCCGCAGATCGGCCTTGGTGAAGAACACTTCCGACTTAAACCTGGAAGCGACCGTCACCAGCATCGCCGAGGGTCGGGCATGAAGCCCCAGCTTGTTCATGATTTTGACCGACTTCTTCAGCATACGTACTCTTCGGAAAGAACAAACCTTTTGCCGGACAGTTCCCTTACGACTCCCTTAAGCTCCAGGGCCAGTAGATATTCGAGAATCTCGCTGATGGGAAGGTGCGCGGTGCGCGATATCTGGTCCACCTGCTGCGGACCGTCGGAAAACAGCTTCACGATTTCTCTCTCGGTGTTGGTCATATCGGGGAGTTGCGCGTATTTGCGGGACAGTATCTGTCCTTTTAGCAGTGGCAGTTCCTCGAAAATATCGTCGACAGACGTCAAAAGACGGGCGCCTTCCTTGATAAGACGGTTGGTCCCGGCGCTGATTTTGGCCTCGGGCAGACCGGGCACTGCAAACAATTCACGGCCCTGCTCCAGGGCGTGACGGGCGGTTATCAGGGCGCCCGATTTCTCGCCTGCCTCCACCACAACTACGCCGTATGACATCCCGGCGATAATTCGATTGCGCTCAGGGAAGAAGGCCCGGTCGGGGCGGGTGTCAGGGAAATATTCCGAATACACCGCGCCGTGGGTCTTGATTCTTTCGGCCAGCGATTTATTCGACGGGGGATAGACGACATCGAGAGAACTTCCCCATATGGCCACAGTCCGGCCGGCGTTTTCCAGTGTGCCCGAATGGGCCACCGAATCGATACCTTCGGCCATACCGGAGACCACCGTGATGCCTGCTCGCGCAAGTGCCGCTGCCAGTTTAAAGGTGAACATCCGGCCCGGCTCCGAGGGGATCCGTGTGCCGACAATGGCGATCATTTTCTCATCCGGCTCAGCAGGGTGTCCCAATCGAAACAGCAACGGGGGCACCGACGGAATGTTTCTCAGTAAAGCCGGGAATTCTTTATGCTTGGGGGTGAGGACCGTCCAGCCCAATTGTATGATACGGGCCGCTACCGCTTTGGCCGCCGCACCATCGTAGAGGCTTTTGATATTCGAGGCCAGCGATCTGGAGATGCCGGGCACTGTTTCCAACTTGCTCACAGGCGCCGCCAACACGGCGGCCGGACTGCCGAAAGAGCGAACCAGATGGTGAAATCGACCGCGGCCGATTCCCGGAATGCTCAATAATCCGATACTATCGACCAGCTCTTCTCTTTTTTCACTGTTGGTCAAGGCTGTACTCGATTCTCTGCAGGAAGTCCTTAGCTCCCATGCGGCTTACCGCTGAGAGGTAAATATAATCGGGCGGCAATTCTTTGGAAACAGCTTTGAGATCATTTTCATCGATCGTGTCGATTTTTGTGATAGCCACTATGGAGGGATGCTTAACAAGATTTTCATCGAAGCTCTTCAGTTCGTTTTGCAGCGTTGAGATCGTAGCCTGAATGTCCTGCTCGTTGACATCAACAACATAGACCAGCAGCCGGGTTCGCTGAATATGTCTTAGAAATTTATGCCCCAGTCCTTTGCCCTGCGAGGCACCTTCTATTAGACCCGGAATATCGGCCATAACACAGGATTTGAATTCACGAAGCTTAACGATACCAAGATGCGGCTGCAGAGTGGTGAAGGGATAGTCGGCGATTTTAGGCCGTGCCGCTGAAAACGACGAAAGCATCGTGGATTTGCCCGCATTCGGAAGTCCCACCAGGCCGACATCGGCCAGCAGTTTCAGTTCGAGTGCAATTCTCTTGATTTCCCCCGGCTGACCGTTCTGGGCCGTGCGCGGTGTCTGGTTAGTGGGCGACTTGTAATAGGCGTTACCGTGTCCGCCCTTGCCACCCCGGACAATAACGGTGCGGCTGCCAACCTCGTCGAGATCGGTCAGCAACTGGCCCGTTTCCAGGTCCTTGATGAGCGTTCCGACCGGAAGTCTCAGAATTGTGTCCTCACCGGACTTCCCGGTCTTGAGCGAACCGCCGCCGCCCTGTCCTTTGGTCGCTTTGTACTTGCGCCGATACCGATAGTCGAGCAGGGTCCTTAGGTGTCTGTCGGCCACGGCCACGATATCACCGCCTCGGCCTCCGTCGCCCCCTTCCGGGCCGCCCTTGGGGACGAATTTCTCTGTGTGGAACGCAACACATCCGGGACCACCATCGCCGGCCATCACCTCTATTTCGACATAATCGATAAACATATGGCCCAATATCCCGTCTCGCCCGTCAAATGTCAATCATCTTGTTATCTTATAACCGGATAGCTCACAGTACCGAACCTGGAATAATGATTGCGGAATCTTCGCAGAGCTGTTTTCTTCGGGCTATGTGAGGCCCGCTAAGCGGGTGTTTTATTTGACCGGCATCATTGACGGGCCCAAAAAAACAGTATATATTCTCGCATAATTATCGCATGCGGAGAGGAAAGATCATTGGCAGGTATAAATCAGCGTAAAAGACAGATTTACGAGGAATCTACGCTCTTTCTGGGCCGTGTCTGTTATCGACTGGGCTTGAAACCGAATTTTCTGACAGCAGTCTCGTTCACCTGCTCGATT
>JAUXCD010000135.1 GCA_030619085.1 Candidatus Zixiibacteriota bacterium | reverse complement strand
TGCTGGCCGAGAGAGATTCTCTGCCGGACGACTCGGTGGCCTTTGTCTTTACCGACACCTCGGTGTACGGGCAGGTGAATCTGCGCCTGACCGACGTCTCAGGCAGCATCGACGAGACCAATTTCACCTATGTCCGTACCAGACAAATCGAAATCAGTTCGCCCGTAGACAGCCAGGAGATCAAATTCAGCTATCCCGTTCGCGGCAGCGTATTCGGTCCCGATTATGACTCCATGAGCGTCAGTTTTCGTAAACAGGGAGGTGTCGACAGCATGCTGCTTTCCAGCACCGGTGAGTATTTTGACTCGCTCCTGTTCAACTGGACGGCATCGGGGTCCGACACCGGCGATTTCATCATTTATCTGTCCGGGTATTTCCCCGACACGACCATGATTGATTCGGTCGCTATCCGGGTTACCTCCGCCTTTGCGGCCGGATGGCCGCGCAGCATCCCGGCGCGCGGCGGGATGACGCCTATCTGCGCCGATCTCAACCACGACGGCGTCAATGAGATTATCGTGCCGACCACCGGAGGCATATACATGTTTGAGGCGAACGGACAACCTGTTGTAAACTTCCCGGTGCTGTATGGCGAGGACATCCGGTGTGTCCCAGCCATCTACGACGTTGACCGCGATGGCGAGGATGAGATCATCTGCACCAATGAAACCGGTATACACGTCTTCAATTTCGACGGTACCTACGCCGAGGGCTGGCCGCAATCGTGTTTGACCGGTCTGGCGCCTTACCAATATGCCTACCCCAATCCGATTGTCACCAGGCTCGGCCAGGGAGAGGACTCGGCCATCGTCATCATCAATCGCATCGGGCAGATTCTGGCTTATGAGTTCGACGGCGATCCGTATTTCTACTCGCTGGAAGGCTGGTTCGGCTCGGTGGGGGCGGGGGTATCCGATGTCTCCATTTATACGGGCGGTGTGTCCCCGTTTGTGTCCTCGGCCGATCTCAATGGCGACAGCCTGAACGAGGTTGTCGCGACTTTCAGTTCCTCGCATGCCGGCGGGCTGGCGGTTCTTGATGGTCGCACCGGGCAACCCGCCTTTGATATGCCGTCACCGATAGTTCAGAACATTCGCACCGTCAACGGTGCCACCCTGGCGGATCTCGACGGCGACGGACTGCTGGAGGTTATTGTTTTGGGATTCAATCGAATCCCGGTCGGAGTGGATACGCTGAGCATTCCGCACCTCTGGGTCAAACGCCTGGGCACGGATGATTTTCCGGGTTGGCCGGTTATCATGACCGATTTCCCCAAAAACATGTGGATTGGCTCGTTCCCGGTCGCGGCCGATCTTAACCTCGATAGTGTCCCCGAAATCCTCTGCACCTTCTTCAGCTATGACCGGTCGTACCTTTGCATTTTCTCGGCGGACGGTTCGGAGTATCGCCCCGAGGGTCATGTGTATGTTCCCGGAGTGACGCTGGCCACGCCAACTGTGGCTAATCTGACTGGCGATGAATACCCGGAGATTATTATCAGATCGGGACATCTGCTGCCCGGCACGGGCGGCGAGTCAGTTTATGTTTTTGACTACACCGGCGCGCTGCTGCCTGATTATCCCATCGAAACACCAGCCCTGACCTACCAGGTGTTGTCGTCGAGATATGCGCCGCTGGTTGATGACATCGATGGCGATGGCCTGGTGGAGCTGGCCATGATAAGCGATGGCAATAGTCTGCTGGTCTGGGATTACGACGCGCTCTACGACGATGGCCGCAATACCGGCCGGTTTCTGATGGATAATGTCAACAGTGGTCAACTTCCTTCGGCCGCAGGTCAGTCCGGTGTCACTTCCGTAATCGACGCGGACGCCCTGGTGCCGCGAGAAGTCCTTCTGGCCGCCAATTATCCCAACCCGTTCAATCCTTCGACGGTGATAAAGTTCTCGCTGCCGACTGCGACGCACGTTGAACTGGATATCTACAATGTCCTGGGCCGCCGGGTGAGCCGTTTGCTTAACGGTCAAGTTAAGGCGGGACAGCACACGGTCCGCTTCGACGGTACGCCGTATGCGGCGGGTGTCTATTTTTATCGCCTCCGCGCAGGCGATGAGACTATCGTCCGAAAAATGGTGCTGCTGAAATGATGCGCCGGAACCTGACATATTTGACCTTGCTGCTGGTCAGCGTCGTTTTGGCCGGTTCCGTGAAGGCGTCGCTTCCGGCCGAACCGGACTACAGCTTTTTGTGGAACCGCTTTGACCGGCTGATCGCCGTGGACAGCTTCGTGGTGGGCGTCTCCGGCGACGGGGTGGTTATTTGCCAGTATGATTCCGGCGAGGAGGTCTTCGTTCAGGTCAATCAGCAGACCGTGGATTTTGCACCTGTCCAGATGAAAAGATTCGGCGACGTTATAGCCATCAATACCGAACTCAATGATATTCTCTTCCTCGATGCGGCGACCCTGCCCGAGATCAACTTCATGGGAGAGGTCAGCCCGGGAGTTGCTTTCGCCGATTTCGTTCTCGACCGTGACAACCTGTATCTGTCAACGTGGTTTGACGGCCTGTGGTCGTTTCGGCTCAGCGATTACCAGACGGCACAATTCGCCGATTCCAGTATGAAGGGGATCCTGGTTACCCAGCTTGAAGTCATCAACGACACGCTTTATGTGCTGGATGAATACAACGGTATTCTTCGCTATGACGTCTCCGCGGACGGCCTCGGAAGTTTCATCGACTATCTTTACGTACCATTGAGAGCAGCGTCGTTTCTGAGGTTTGACTCGATTTTTTCTATTGCCCTCAAGACCAATGGTGTCCTGTTCGGTCGGTTTGATGCCGGCGACGGTGAGATTATTGACTCACTTTTCGAGGTGCCTAATCTCCGAAGGATTTTCGAGACCGACACCCTGCTCGTGATGGCCGGCTCGCGGTCGCTCAGCCTGGTGAATAAAAACAACTGGCACGAGGTGTTGTTTGTGGAAACCTACGGCGAAGGTACCGACGGCGATATCGTGTGGCTGGACGACGGCTACCGGCTGGCGCTGCCGGATCCGGAGGGCGGCTTTACATTGTATGATCTCGATACCAATGAACTTCCCGTATCCGGCCTGAGTCGACCGGGTCCTATTGAGGATGTTTTGCTGTACGACAATATCCTCTTCACCGGCGGTCGGGCGAATCCGGTTGACCTATATGACTTCGATGTGGATGGCCGCCCGGAATTCCTGAGCACCATCTATGACGGTCTGCGCGATGTGGCCGGCGTGGAACGCCTCGGTGACAGTCTGTTCGTGCTCTATCCGCAACTCAACCGAATTGTTCTCTACTCCGGCATTTCTGACCCGGACCACGCCTATCTTGAAAGCTCAGTTATCGCCGATTCCCTGGCTATCCCGGAGCTTTATCTGGTGGACCACCAGTTCGCCGACACGGCCCGCTTCCTGCTGGCGGTCAAGACGGATGGCATCGATGCTTATGTCATTCCCGATTCGGGCGATGTGTACCTGGCGCAGACGTGGCGTTTCGGCAGCCGGGGCCGACTGGAATCGTTTGCCATTGACGGCTCTCTGCTGTTTATGGCGACCAACAAGAACTTGCTGCTCGTTTATCGCATCAACGAAGATTTCACTATCGAAGAGCTGTTGGAAACATCGACCAATCCGGTGAGAACGATGCTGACGCACAACGGTCGACTTGTTGTTTTCGAGGGCTACCAGATCACGATATATGATTACGGCAATCCCACCGAATTGGTCATTGACTCGGTTGTTGATTTGCCGCTTCCGGTGCTCGATGCCGTTATCCGTGGTCAGAAGCTCTACACAGTGGGGGAGGAGGGGTTGACGATTTTTGACCTGACCTCGGGCTATCCGGTGTTTGAGGAGTCCGGTGGAAAGAGCGGCCGTTTTCTGGATGTCGATGACCGACTGATCGCCGCCTCGAACGGCTCCAGAATCGATATTTATTTGCTTGATTCGAGCACGGACGTTGATGATGACGAGGGCGGTCTGCCGTTGGCGTTCCACCTGCGTCAGAATTATCCCAACCCGTTCAATTCCTCTACCGTTATCAGCTACGCTATCGATCACCCGGCGCGGGTGGTGTTGATAGTGTACAATCTTCTCGGTCAGGCGGTGTCGACTCTGGTCGATGATCGACAGGCCTACGGCGATCACGCGCGCATTTGGGATGGCACCGATGAGTCAGGCCGGGCGGTGGCCAGCGGCATATATTTCTACCGGCTGACAGTCGATGACCAGATCGCCACGCGCAAGATGGTGCTTCTCAAGTAAGTCGCACACCTCACACTCAATTCATTCTATTGGGTTTACTTTGGCGGAATCAGTCGCGGGATTTTGCTTTGATTTCGTTATCGCGAAGGTCAACATCGAAATACTGCCCGGCCGAGGTGGAATCGCCGGGACGATCAATAATCACTGGCACGGCGCTGGGGTTCAATCCTGCCTCCTGCAACAAAGTTCGGACCGAGTAATAACTGGTCGGATAGTAAGCGGCTATCAAGACGTGATCGTATGCCTCGGCGACAGCCGGGGCCGGTTGTATAGCCATACCCTCCATACGGAAAGTATGAACGCCGGCGTCACGGTAGAATACACGGATGACGGAAATGGGGAAGTAGTTGGTGCCGGTGTTGACATATCCGCTAAGCCCGGCTTGCGTGAAGTGTGGATAATGAGACACGCCAGCCTGTTCATCGTCAATTTGTATCCGGGCGCTGTTGGCGCCAGTGGTGCCGCTGAGCATGAGGTAACATTTGCCGCGCAGGACAATATATCCCGGCGCGGGAATTCCGATTGTCACCGTGACCAGGTCGGTCATGATGCCGGTGGAGAGCGGGATGAGGTCGATGTCGTAGTTGGTTGTAATTCCCGGTTCATCCAGGATTTCGTCGGAGTTTATAGACGAGTCCGGCAGGATAACGGCGCTGTCACCGACCACGCCCCCCTGCAATGAAATGCTGGTGTCGAGTGAAGTTGGGCCGAATAGGACCAGCTTGTGCGCATCGTTGAGCAGCTTTACCGCCAGGCTGTCATCGGCGTCTCTGGCTGTCAGATTCCCGGCCGTGTAGGCATAAGGAACCGGCACCAACCGAGTGCGCGGCGCGATGACTTCCTCGGCGATTTTGGTCTCCAGGTACAGAACCATATTATCACTGAGTAAGGCGGGCGCGATGGGATTTACGGAGCCAAGCATGTGCACAAACAGGCCGCGCTCGGTGGTGATCTCGGCCGTCTCCGACCATTCAGGTGTTACCGCCAGAGAATCCGCATACAGGGAGAACTCAACCGTGTAAGCCGCATCTGCTACGGGAAGCCCGTTGGGTTGGGTCAGGCGTCCCTGATAGGCCACCAGTACCGGTGTGGCCGATACGGCTGAGGAAACCAAGCATGCGGTCATAGCGACAGCAAGTGTTAGCTGAAGAAAACGGTTATACAAATGATACATTGTTTGCTCTCTGCTCTGGCGGTCGTTCCTTTAAGCAATGATCCGTGGTTCATTGGGTATAATATGCGCGAGGGCCGCAGATTCCTTACTACAATATCGGTAAAAATCGAGGGTATGGCAATACAGCAATTGCGCCGTTGACAAAACTGTCGTCGGGCCGTTCTTTTTGACCAATGAACAAAAAAGGACTGACGAAAAAGGGAATGGATATGAAAATAGGATTTATCGGGCTCGGCAAGCTCGGCTATGCTATCGCGAAGCATCTGATCGACGAAGGGCAGCAACTGGTTGTCTGGAATCGCACCAAGAGTAAAACAGTCGGCCTCAAGGCAGATATTGCCGCAAGTCCGGCGGAACTGCTGGGGCAGACCGAGGTGGTCATTCTTAATCTTTTTGACAGCGATGCCGTGCGTTCGGTAATGAGCGCCGAGGGCGGTCTTTTGTCCGGCGATTGCAAGGGAAAGATCATCATCGACACCACCACTAACCATTTCGACGCGGTAAAGGCGTTTTACGAAATGTTCCAGGAGGCAGGGGCACACTATCTCGAAGCTCCGGTGCTGGGCAGCGTGGTGCCGGCCTCACAGGGGAAACTGACCGTGGTGGTCAGCGGCAAGAAGTCGGCTTTTGAGAAGGTCGAACCGCTAATCAACAAAATCGGCGCCCACGTTTTCTTTCTCGGCGCACCGACTCTCGCGACTAAAATGAAGCTCGTGAACAATATGGTTCTGGGGACATTCATGGCGACCTTGGCCGAGGCGGTGGTGATAGCCGAACAGGTGGGGATTGACAAGAAAGAAGTGCTCGATATACTGGCGGTCGGCGGTGGCAATTCCGGCGTGCTCAACGCCAAAAGAGAGAAGTTGCTGACCGAAGATTTCGACACTCACTTCTCATCGGCGTTGATTTACAAAGATCTGCACTTCCTTCAGGATCTTGCCCGGGAGTTGAAGAGACCGTTGTATACCGGCAGCGCCGTGAAAGAGATGTTCGCCCTGACGCTTCAGAAGGGAATAGCTGATCAGGATTTCTCTGCTATTTACAAAGTATTGAAAGATAGCTGAAGCCGATCCGCCGCGCGTCAATCCCGGTGTCCGCGGTGAACAATAATCAGTTCTTTGGCCAGTTGGCCGATCTCTCGCGCGACATCTTCCGAAAGATGCACTGTTGCCAACGTTTCGGCCGATATGCTGTCGCTTGACTGATAGGTAGCTTCAACTATGGCCAGGTCGGCATCACGCACAAGGTCTTCAAGTGACGGGCATCTCCCACTGTCGCCGCTGACAGCGACCGACTCGCCTTTGGCGACAACCCGATAGCCCATAGCCGGAATCTGATCGAGAACGTCTGAGCCGGCAATACTCCCGCAATGAATCATCGGATAGGCGGTGACGGTCATGTCTTCGACTTCGGTGGCAGCCATCGGCTGAAGTTCATGATAGCTCAGGTCGAATCCGATACTGCCCCGGTAACAGTCTATAAAGCTGTCGAGCATTGATTTGACTTCGGTGCATCCGGCCGGGGCGTATATAGGCAGAGGTTCGAGTCGCCCCACCATCCTCAGAAAGCCCAAGAGAGCATGCAGTCCGGCCATGTGGTCGAAATGTCCGTGAGTGTAGAAGATGGCCCTGACTTGCGCCAGGTCAAGTTTGGCGGCCAGGACATCGCGAAGCAGACCGTCGCCGGTGTCAATCAGAATCGCGCCCTTCTCGGAGTTGATCCAGATATGCTGAGCCACACCGGCCCGCGAAAAGAGGATATTCGCCCGCAGGTTTTTGCCTTGCCAGCTTTTGTTCACAACCGTTATGTCATCCATGAAACGTCGTGTCTCCTCAGTTGCGAGCCGCCAGTCAAACCGGCCCGGTGGTTAGTTCGTTTCCGGTGGTTCGAGCGCCGCTTTCGTCTTTTCGTCCAATTTGGCGCTGAGGTCCACCACGTGCGGCGTCAGGACGATGAAGCTCTCAATCTGGTCACGGTTGGTCACCTCGTGCGAGAAGAGAAACGGCAACACATGACCCAGCAACGGAAAGCGCTTGCGATATTTCTCCTCAACGGTGCGTGACAATCCACCCATCCCTTCTCCAAAAAATGT
>JAUXCD010000028.1 GCA_030619085.1 Candidatus Zixiibacteriota bacterium | reverse complement strand
CCAAAGCGAGCGGGATCTACGAGTGGGAACGCTATATAGATGCTTCAGCTACTCCCGATTGGAAAGAGAAGGCCATGGCCTGGCTCGACAGCGCCACTGAACCTGAAATCGGCCACCCCGCACCCAAAGCTATGCAGCGCAGTATCTGAATAATCAGCCAGGCCGATAAACCCGCCTCAATATCCCTCGGTCAACCACACAAACAAGCTGAAAGTGGTCTTATTAAGGCAGAACAGCCTTCACAGCTAAGGCTATCAAAATCAATCCCCCAAAAACACCGGCCGCCCGACCGAATCTCAGGCCCAGACGCTGGCCGAAAATCAGGCCCAGAATCGTCATAGATGCCGCCACGAAGCCGATTATCAGGGTTGGGTAAAGAATGCTCGTTCCCACCAAACCCAGAGTGAAGCCGGCCGCCAGGGCGTCTATCGAGGTGGCAAACATGAGGATTAGCAGACTGGCACCGCGCGTGAGGTCTCCCTTCCACTGCCGTTGGTCCGTTCTGAACTGCTCCCAAATGAGCCTCGCCCCGATCCCCAGCAGGACCACCGCCGCCAGCCACCGACCGTAAATACCTATAGCGGATAGAATCGAGCCTCCAGCCAGCCAACCCACAATCGGCATACCGAACTGGGCAAAACCGAAATGAAATGACAACCTGAAAACCGCCCAGCGGTCCAGTTCCCCCAGTCTGATGCCGACCACGATCGCGACTCCAAAAGCATCAAAGGCCAGGGCAAAGGCCAAAGCAATAACGTTTACAATATCTATATGAATTTCCAGCTACCTCAGCGCCTGGAAGTCAGAGATCTTCTCGTCCTTCCAAGTGTTTCGTGTCCGGCTTGTTACCGGCCGATTCGTAAACGCCAATTTAACAATTCCGGGCTGGCCGGGGAACAATTTTTCACCCCAACCGTTGAACAATATACTTTACAGAATTGTATGCCTTTAGTATACTCTGGCGATTACAGACTCTGGGACAGAAAGTGGTCGAAAAATGAGAATCACAGCACTTGAAAAATATGGCTTGCGGTGTTTACTGGTTTTGGCCGGCAAAGGTACCAACGGTCAGCTTTCGATATCGGAGATCGCTGAGATGGAAGGCCTCTCAGTTCCTTACGCATCAAAGCTGCTTTCCATTATGCGCAGAGCCGATCTCGTCAAGGCACTCAGGGGTCGCGGCGGCGGCTTCCGAATTGCCCGTCCACCCGAACAGGTAAGTCTCCTTGAAGTCATCATGTGCCTTGGCGGTCCGCTGATAGACGAGGACCACTGCAAACGCTATTCCGGCCAGAGGGACACCTGTGTCCGTCACGGCCATTGCGCGGTCAGACACGTGCTGGGCGGCCTGGCCTGTCATATAAGCGATTATCTCGAATCAACATCACTGGCGGATATCCTGAACGTCGATGTCCTGAGCGAAATAAAGACCGTGCAAAAGGATGTGCCGTTGGACCACGGCCCCGCCGGTAAATCAGATACGGCAACGTTTCCCGCCGAAGACGGGAACCAGTCACGAATTATGAAAGGCTAACCAAGAAGGATCAATACTATGTCAAAGAAGAAACCTCTGTTTGAATTCAAGGATATACATGTCGAGGTTGAAGGCAAGGAGGTCGTCAAGGGTGTATCTTTGACGATCATGCCGGGTGAGACTCATGCCATTATGGGACCCAACGGTTCGGGCAAGTCTTCCCTCTCCAACGCTCTGATGGGACATCCGTCCTATGAAATAGTCAAGGGCGAAGCATATCTCGACGGTCAAAACATTATTGAGATGGCCTCCGATGAGCGCTCGCGGGCCGGACTCTTTCTGGCTTTCCAGTATCCCCTGGCCGTGCCGGGTGTATCGGTGGCCAACTTCCTGAGATCGGCACTGCAGTCGCATCGTGGCAAGGATGCTGACATGTCGGATTACCGCAAATTGCTCAAAAGCGAAATGGCCGCGCTGTCGGTTGACCCCGCTTTCGCTACTCGCTATCTCAACGAGGGTTTCTCCGGCGGTGAGAAGAAGCGGGTCGAGATTCTCCAGATGTCCGTTCTCAACCCCAAGGTTGCCCTGCTCGACGAAACGGACTCCGGCCTGGATATCGATGCCCTCAAGACGGTAGCCGAAGGTATAAATCGTTACCACAATGCGGACAACGGCATACTGCTGGTG
Organism: Candidatus Zixiibacteriota bacterium; assembly: GCA_030619085.1. Classification (GTDB taxonomy): domain Bacteria; phylum Zixibacteria; class MSB-5A5; order GN15; family FEB-12; genus JAUXCD01. Next base: position 15,678 of record JAUXCD010000028.1, on the reverse strand, counting down.
ACTCATTACCAGCGCCTGCTCAATTACGTCAAACCGGATATCGTTCACGTTATGATGAACGGTAAGTTCGTCAAATCCGGTGGTCCCGAGCTGGCCCTGAAGCTGGAAGAGAAAGGCTACGAGTGGGTTGAAAATGAAAATAACAACCGAGTGGGGGTATAGCTATGGCCGGTTCTCTTGAACGACAGAATAAGGACTTGTCCTCTCTCAACCAGGACTATGCCGTCAAGTACGGCTTCCACGACCCGGTCGATTACTTCCACAAGGGCGCCAAGGGTATCAACCACGAAGTTGTGGAGATGATCTCGAGAATGAAGAAAGAGCCGAAGTGGATGACCGAGAAGCGCCACGAGGCATTGGACATATTCTACTCCAAGCCGACCCCAACATGGGGGGACACCAAAATCCTCAGCGAGATCGACTACGACAATATTTACTATTTCATGAAGCCGATCGAGCAGCAGCAGAACAGTTGGGATGACGTTCCGGAATACATCAAGAAGACTTTTGATCGCCTGGGAATTCCCGAAGCGGAAAAGAGCTTCCTCGGCGGCGTTTCGGCTCAGTACGAATCGGAAGTCGTCTACCACTCTATGCGCGAAGATCTTAAAAAGCTGGGTATCATCTTCCTGGATATGGACAGCGGCCTGCGTGAACACGAGGAACTGGTGCACCAGTATTTCGGCACCGTTATTCCGTCGACCGACAACAAATACGCCGCCCTCAACACGGCCGTCTGGTCCGGAGGGTCGTTTATCTACGTCCCGCCCGGTGTTGAAGTCAAGGTGCCGCTTCAGGCATATTTCCGCATCAACGCCGAAAACATGGGGCAATTCGAGCGGACGCTGATTATCGCCGATAAGGAATCTCGCGTTCACTATATCGAAGGTTGCACGGCTCCGGTGTATTCCACCGATTCGTTACACTCGGCAGTGGTGGAAGTTCGGGCCGAGGAATCATCGTACATTCGTTACACGACTATCCAGAACTGGTCTCGCAATATCTATAACCTGGTGACCAAGCGCGCCTCGGTTTACAAAAACGCTACCGTGGAGTGGGTCGATGGAAACCTCGGCAGCCGGTTGACGATGAAGTACCCCTGTATCCAGCTTCTGGGCGAAGGCGCCAGAGGTGAGATTCTCTCAGTGGCCTTTGCCGGCGTGGACCAGCACCAGGATGCCGGCGCGAAGGTAATTCACGCCGCCCCCAGAACCTCCTCGCGCATCACTTCCAAGTCGGTCTCCAAGGACAACGGCCGCGCCTCCTATCGCGGTCTGGTTAAGATCCACAAGAACGCCGAAGGCTCTAAGGTCTCGGTCGAGTGCGATGCCCTGCTGATTGGCAGCGACGCCCGTTCGGACACTTATCCGACGATGGAGATTGACAGCGAAAAGGTCCGCGTGGAGCACGAAGCTCGCGTGTCGAAAGTGGCCGAGGAACAGTTGTTCTACCTGACCAGTCGCGGGCTGAGCGAAGACGAGGCCCGGCTGCTGATAGTCAACGGCTTCATGGAGCCGTTCACCAAGGAACTGCCGCTGGAGTACGCGGTTGAGTTAAACCGTCTGATTGAGCTTGAAATGGAAGGCTCAATCGGCTAACATGAATACCAAGGCGACTATGATACAGAACAGTGAATATACGATTTCAGATATTTCCCCGGAACTGATGCGGGGTCCGCAGTGGCTCAGGGACTTGAGAAACAAGGCCCGCGAGGATTTCAACCAGGCACCTCTCCCCCGCCGAGGCCTGCACCTGTGGCGTTACACCGATCCCGGCAAGTTCATGTATGAACTGAACGACGCCTCGGACACGACCTACGGCGACAACTACGACGTCGTCGAGAAGATCGAACGGCATCACGTCGATGAGGGCACACTGGCCGGGCTGGTGACCGATCTCGGTGGCCGTGAAATCAAGAGGTACGGCACCGAAGCGCTGGCTGAAAAAGGTGTCATTATCATGCCACTTTCCGAGGCAATCGAAAAGCAGCACGACCTGGTGGAAAAATACTTGTACCAGGCAATCAGCAGCCAAACCGGGAAATTCGAGGCCATGAACGGCGCTCTCTGGAACGACGGGATCTTCGTTTACGTGCCCAATGGCCAGGTAATCGAACAGCCGCTGCATCTGCTGCGCGAAGCCGGCATGGAGAACTCGGCCACTTTCCCCCGCCTGCTGGTTGTGGTGGGCAAAAACGCCGGACTGACGCTGGTTGACGAGTACGGTGGCGGTTCCATGGATGAAGATAAAGGTATCAGCTTTGTCAACGGCGCGGTCGAGATATTCGGCCTGGCCGAAAGCAAAGTGCGCTACGTGTCGCTGCAAAGGCAGACCTCGGCAACTAATTCCTATCTCACCCACCGGGCCCAAATCGAACAGGGAGCCAGCATGCTGACCATCCCCCTCGTTTTCGGCGGCTCGCTATGCAAGCAAAATTTCGGTGTCCGACTCAACGGCGCCGGAGCCCACAGCGATATATACGGTCTGCTGTTTGGCTCCATGCGGCAGCATTTTGATAATCACACCCTGCACCACCACGCCCACGGCAGCACTTCTTCCAATATTGATTTCAAGGTGGTTCTCAAAGACCGAGCCCAGTCGGCTTACACCGGTCTGATTCGCATTGAAAACGGAGCCCGCAACTGTGAGGCTTACCAGGAAAATCGCAACCTGCTACTCAATCCGGGTACCAAAGCCCAGACGATTCCGGAACTGGAGATTCTCAACGAAGACGTCTCCTGTTCGCACGGCGCGACCCTCGGTTCCATTGACCAGGAATCACTGTTTTATTTGCAGGCGCGCGGGATTGCCAAGAACGAGGCCGTCCGGATGATCGTATCGGGCTTTGTGACCACTACTCTCAACCGGGTCCCTGTGGACCTGCGCGAGCGTATCGAAACTTTCGTCGCCCAGAGACTGGAGGGAATTTAGCATGGCCGACTTCAGGAAAGTAGCCGCGGTGGCTGACATACCGGTCGGCACAATGAAATCCGTCGAGGTCGCTCATGAGCGCATTCTGGTCTGTCATACCGAAACCGGCTTTTTTGCCGTCGCCGATGAATGTTCACACGATTCGGCTCCTATGGGCAACGGTCACCTGCACCGCAATGAAGTTACCTGCCCCCGCCACGGTGCCAGATTCGATATCACCAGCGGTGCCGTCCTGGGTCCACCGGCGGTTGTCCCGATTGACACCTTCGAAGTGAAGGTTGAAGGAGAAGATATTTTCATCCTGGTTGAAGACTGATTGAGGAGATACGATGGCGTCTAAAACAACACAGAACGGCACGTCGCTTCGGAGCGGACCGACGTCGCTCATGGTGGATATCGTCAAGGCCGACTTTCCCTTACTCGACCAGACCATTCACGGTCATAAACTGGTATATCTTGACAACGCGGCCTCATCGCAGAAGCCGCGAGTTGTCATAAACGCTCTGCTCGATTATTACCGTAAGACCAACGCCAACATTCACCGCGGTCTGCACACCCTGGCCGAAAGAGCCACCGACTCCTACGAGCGGACCCGCGATCACGTGGCTCGCTTTGTCGGTGGCGTCGACCGCGAGGAGATCATTTTCACCAGTGGCACTACCGAGTCCATCAACCTGGTGGCCGCCACCTGGGGTGAAGAGAATATCCACGAGGGGGATGAAATCGTCATCACCGAAATGGAGCACCACGCCAACCTGGTGCCCTGGGTGATCCTGGCCCAGAAGAAAAAGGCCGTGCTCAAGCATATCCCGATTACGATCTGCGGACATCTGGATCTAAGTCAGATTGATGATATCATCACACCAAAAACAAAACTTCTGGCCTTGACGCACATGTCCAACGTACTGGGCACGATTAATCCGGTCGAAGAACTGGCCGCCAAAGCCCATCAGCATGGAGCCGTGGTTCTGGCCGACGTGGCCCAGTCGATGCCGCATATGCCGGTCGATATTCCGTCTCTGGGCGTCGATTTCTGTGCTTTCTCCGCCCACAAAATGCTGGGACCGACCGGTGTGGGTATCCTCTATGGAAAACGGGAACTGCTTGACAAAATGCCGCCTTACAATATGGGCGGTGAGATGATCCGCGAGGTTCGCTTCGATCACATCACCTGGGCCGAATTGCCCTTCAAATTCGAGGGCGGTACGCCCAATGTCGCCGATGTCGTGGCTTTTGACGCCGCTCTGACCTACCTGGAAGCACTCGGTATGCAAAACGTCAGGGATCACGAAGAAAGACTGACCGGCTACGCGTTTGAGCGACTGTCCGAACTTAAAGACCTCGAGATTCAGGGACCCCGGGAGACCGGCCAGCGCGGCGGCGCGATATCGTTCACCGACCCGAATATCCATCCCCATGATATCAGCACGTTTCTTGACTCGAGGGGAATCGCAATACGGGCCGGTCACCACTGTGCCCAGCCGCTGATGCGGGTCCTGGGAAAGGTTGCCACAGCCCGGGCTTCTTTGTATATTTATAACGACGAGGCAGACGTTGACCAACTGGTCGAAGCCCTTATTGAGATGAGGAGATATTTCGGCGTATGAACGAATCTCTCGACGAGATGTATCGCGATATAATTCTTGACCACTACCGGTCTCCGCGTGGCAAGAAACCTCTTGAAAAAACTGATATCGCCTCGGAAGGTCACAATCCGTCGTGCGGCGACGAAATCGACGTCGAGCTGCAAGTGGATGATGACACCGTCAAGGACGTGCACGTCAATTGCCACGGATGCGCTATTTCGGTGGCTTCCGGCTCTATGCTAGCCGAGATTGTCAAAGGCAAGACTTTGGCGGAAGCATTCAGGATTGCCGAACTGGTCAAGAAAATCCTCAAAGGCGAAGAGACGGAAATCCCGGAGGACCTCGGCGACCTGGATGCTCTCAAGGGCGTGCGTCAGTTTCCGGTGCGAATCAAGTGCGCGCTGCTCTCATGGGTAACTCTCATGGAAGGCCTCAAAGATTACAAGAGTGGTCAAAGAGGTGGGAAATCATCCATTTCCACCGACGATGATAAAGATTAGGGGGACTTCCCCGTTATGGCTCTGCCAACCAAAGAAAAAATAATCGCCGTCCTCAAGCCCATTCAGGATCCGGAGATTCGAGTCGGGGTCGTGGACCTGGGGCTGATTTACGATGTCAATATCGAAGATGACGGCGCAGTGGAAGTGAAAATGACCCTGACGACACCGGCCTGCCCCTACGGCGAGATGCTTCTGTCGATGGTCCACCGGGAGGTTGAGAATCTCGAAAACGTCTCGAGCGTCAAGGTCAGCCTGGTATGGGACCCGCCCTGGGACCCGAATGAAATGTGCTCTGATGTTGCCAAAGACCAGCTTGGCATTTGGTAGCGGCACATCCCTCCGGCACGAACGACGATAACATACGTTGAGCACGAATATATCCCGGCTTGGGTGACTGGAAGAAGTTCCTCGCCAAGCATCGCCGAAGCCCGGTAAAGGATGTCATGAGCGACGAAAAACAAAAACCGGATATCTCAGCGCTGCGAATCGATAAGAGCCAAAGATACGACGACCGTCCCCGGAGCAAGGCGTGGCGCTATCTTGCCGCAGCGGTAGTTGTCGCAGTCATTATCATCTCGTATTTCATCTTCAAGAAAGAAATTGCACCGGCTACAAGCGTTCAGACCGCCACCGTGACCTTGATCACCGGTTCGCAGGCCGAGGCCAGCCTGGTGGCAACGGGGTACGTCGTGGCCCAGCGGAAAGCGGAAGTGGCCTCCAAGGGAACGGGACGGCTGGAGTACCTGGGCTTCGAGGAAGGCGATAGAGTAAAGGCAAACGAAATAATCGCCAAGCTTGACAACGATGACATCCAGGCCCTGCTGGAACTGGCCCAGGCCAATGAGATGAGGGCCGAGGCCGATCTGGAAAATGCTCAGCGCCAATTCCGCCGCCAGCAGGGACTCGACGAAACCGGATCGACAACCACTATCGAACTGGAAACAGCCGAAACGGCCTTTAAGTTGGCCCAGGCAGGCCTGGCCGCCGCCCAGGCGTCCACTCGCGCCGCCCAGGTCGATCTGGATAACACATACATCAAGGCGCCGTTCGACGGCACCATACTCAGCAAGAACGCTGACGTTGGCGAGATTGTCGCCCCCTTCGCATCATCGGCATCGTCCAAAGGCTCGGTGGTAACACTGGCTGACATGAATTCGCTGGAAGTCGAGGCGGACGTGGCCGAGGCGAATATCCAGAAAGTGTCGGTCGGGCAGCGCTGTGAGATTATCCTCGACGCCTATCCTGACAGCCCCTACCCGGGTTTCGTCAAGAAGATCGTCCCCACCGCGGACCGTTCCCGCGCCACTGTGTTGACCAAAGTGGCTTTCGAGCAAAAGGACTCCCGCGTTCTTCCGGAGATGTCGGCCCGGGTCAATTTCTTTGTCAACGAAGACAGCGCCCGGGTGATGCCAACCGGCGAGGTTCTGGGAATACCGGGCGACGCCGTCACCAATCGTGACGGGCGGAAAGTCGTGTTTCGTATCGATGGTGAATATGTCGATGAAGTTGAAGTCACTCTGGGTCGCAAGCTGGGAAAAGTGACGGAAGTCCTTTCCGGGTTGAGCCGGGGCGACCGCCTGGTCCTCTCCCCGCCCGGCAAAATGAAGACCGGTCAGAAAGTCGAAACCTCCCCATAGCAAACAGGGATGCCAATGCCTGATACACTGGTAAAACTCGAAGGAGTTTACAAATCATACTGGCGGGACTCGCTGGAAATCCCCGTCCTCCACAACATCGATTTCGAAATCCCCAAAGGCGAATTCCTCGCCCTGATGGGTCCCTCCGGCTCGGGGAAAACGACCTTGCTTAACCTGATCGCCGGGATTGACCGTCCATCACGCGGCCGGATTCTGGTCGGACAGGAGAATGTGGCAGAGCTTTCCGAGTCATCCCTGGCACGGTGGCGCAGCCGGATTATCGGTTTCATATTTCAGCTTTACAATCTCATGCCGGTTCTAACCGCCTTTGAAAACGTCGAGCTGCCGCTGCTGCTCACCCGGCTCAACCGCCGGGAGCGGCGACGCCAGGTCGAGACGGCGCTGGGGATTGTCGGCCTGAGCGACCGGATGAAGCACTACCCTAATCAGCTCTCCGGTGGACAGGAACAAAGAGTGGCTATCGCGCGGGCCATCGTTACCGACCCCGACCTGATACTTGCCGATGAACCGACCGGTGACCTTGATAAGCAGTCGGCCGAGGATATCATGGAACTGATGACGCGGCTGAATCAGGAGTTCGAGAAGACCATCATCATGGTCACACACGACCCCCGTGCGGCCAAACGGGCACACGTGGTACGTCACCTGGACAAGGGAGAACTCGAGGCGGCATGAAAGTCCTGAAGCTGATTTTCAGAAACACCTTTCGCCACCCGCTGCGGGCCGGTCTGACCATACTGGGGCTGGCTATCGCTGTGATGGCGTTTGCTATAATTCGCACCACGGTGAGTTCCTGGTACGCAGGCGCGCAGGCGGCCTCTCCCAATCGGCTGGTTACCCGCTCCGCCGTTTCGCTGGTGTTCACCCTGCCCATCGCATACGAAGAGAAGATTTCCAAAATCGAGGGCGTCACCGGTATCTCCCACGCCATGTGGTTTGGCGGCATTTATGTTGATCCCAAAAATTTCTTCCCGCAGTTCGCTGTCGACGGTGACACCTATATTGACCTTTACCCGGAATACATCATTGCTCCCGAACAGATGGAGGACTTTCTCAAACAGAAGAACGCCGTCATAATCGGCCGGCGGTTGGCTGACCGGTTCGGATGGTCGCTGGGCGACCAGGTCCGGCTAACCGGAACCATCTTCCCGGGCGACTGGGATTTCGTCATCCGGGGGATATATTCCGGGGCCGAAGAGAACACCGATGAAACCATCTGGCATATGCGCTATGATTATCTCGATGAGCGCATGCGGACCGAGATGCCCGGTCGGGCCGGACAGGTCGGTTCGTTTATTGTGCAGATTGCCGACCCTTCGCAGTCGGCCGCCATCTCGCAGCAAATCGACGCCATGTTCGAGAATTCCTCGGCCGAAACCCTGACCGAAACCGAAGAATCGTTCATGCTGAGTTTTGTCTCCATGGCCAGTTCCATCGTCACCGGCCTCCAGATTATATCGGTGCTGGTAATCGGCATTATCCTGCTGGTGCTGGGCAATACGATGGCCATGACCGCCCGTGAACGCATCTCGGAATATGCCGTAATGAAGACGCTTGGGTTTCGTCCCCTTCACGTCGTGGGGCTTATTATCGGAGAATCGCTGTTCATTGCCGCCCTCGGCGGGGCGATGGGCCTGCTGGTGACGTTTCCCATTGCTCGACTGGTACAGGCAGCGATGGCAGATTTTTTCCCGGTATTCAAGGTCGAACCGATCACGCTGGTTCTGGCCGTATTAGCGTCATTCGCGGTGGGGTTGATGGCGGCCGTATTCCCTACGTTGAAGGCGGTACGCACCCCTATTGTAGAAGGACTGCGCATAATCGACTGAGGATTGCCCTATGCCACTGCTGGTAAGCTACACATTAAAAAACATTCTGGCGCGCAAGTTGACATCCCTTATGACCATCTTTGGCATCGCGCTGGTGGTGTTCGTCTTCAGCGCGGTGCTGATGCTCACCCACGGCCTGGGTCAGACGCTCGTCTCCACCGGCTACGATAACAACGTCATCATCATCCGGCGGGCGTCGCAGACGGAGATCCAGTCGATAATCCCGCGCCGCATGGCCAACGCCGCCAAAGCCGACCCGGCCATCAAGCGCGACAGCGATGGTACCCTACTCTTTGCTAATGAAATCCTGGTCCTTATTGTCAAAAACAAGAAAAGCAGCGGCGAGCCCAGCAATATCCCGGTCCGTGGTGTCACCGAGATATCTATGAAAATCAGGCCGGACACGAGGATTGTGGATGGACGTATGTGGAAGGAAGGCACTTCCGAGATCATGGTCGGCCGGAAGGTCCAGCAAAATTTCGAGGGTTGCTCCCTGGGGCAACAGATCAAATTCGGCGGGCGAAGCTGGACTATTGTTGGTGTTATGGAATCTGGAGGCTCAGCGTTTGAGTCGGAAATTTGGGGGGACTACAACCAACTGGCCCCGGCCTTTGATCGGCCGATCTTCTCATCGCTGACAATGACCCTCAACTCACCGCAGGACTTCGACGCCATGAAAGAGCGCCTGGAAAACGACCCGCGAATGACGGTGGAAGTGAAACGCGAAAAGCAATACTACGAAGATCAATCCCGTTTCACTACGGTGTTCATAAATATACTGGGGACGATTATCAGTATCGTTTTCTCACTGGGCGCTATTGTGGGCGCGATGATTACGATGTACTCGTCGGTGGCCAATCGCACTATCGAGATTGGCACACTTCGGGCACTCGGTTTTCGGCGAAGGAACATTTTGGCGGCGTTCCTGGTCGAATCTGTCATGATCGCGAGTATCGGCGGAGTGCTGGGAATCGCCGGGGCTTCGGTGCTTCAGTTCGTGGAGGTCTCCACCACCAATTGGGACACGTTTGCCGAACTGGCCTTCTCATTTGAGACCTCCAGTGGCATCGTGCTGAAGGGAATGATTTTCGCGATTGTTATGGGTATTGTCGGCGGCTTCTTCCCGGCCGTTCGCGCCTCGCGGTTTCGCATAGTCAATGCCCTGCGCGCCAAGTAACCGCCATTCATGCAAAGAAGTCTATATCGTTGAGCGAGTAACGGCCGTCTGTTTACATCAACGAGTAACCGCCGTCAACTATCACCGTCTGCCCCGTAATCCAGCTTGCTTTCGGCCCGGCCAAAAACACCACCACGTCGGCCACTTCCTCCGGCTTGCCAACCCGTCCAAACGGCGTACGGTCTTTCACTTCCTTAAGCATCTTGTCATAGTTCGGGAAGACTTTCAGGGCGTCGGTATCGATGAATCCGCCCGAGACGCAGTTGACATTGATATGGCGCTGGGCCAGTTCGATTGCGGCATAACGGACGATATTCTCAATCGCGGCTTTGGATACACCGATAGCCGCATAACCGGGAATATAGCGAATCGATCCCAGCGACGACAGCGTCACAATGCGGCTGTGATCGGGCATAATCGGCGCCCCCAACTGGATGCAGTGCAAAAACGCCCGGGCGTTGGTGTGCATGGACAAATCCCATGACTTGTCATCGATTTCAAGCATACTCGTATATAGACCCAACGCGGCATTGGAAATGAGAATATCCAACTGCCCGAAACGCTCCTTGATACCCTCGAATATCGCCGGAAGCTGAGCGTGATTGCCCATGTTGGCGCGATGAGCGTAGCAGTCGACACCATAGCTTTTTATAAGGTCAACCGCATCGTGCGCGGCCTGGCGGCTGCGGAAGTAATTGAGAACAACCGAAGCCCCTTTCTGGGCCAGCTTCCTGGCGACCTCCAGTCCGATTCCCTTGGTGCCACCTGAGACAAAGGCTACTTTTCCCTGAAGTTCCTTTTCCATCACAGTCCTTTCCTGATACCGTAGCTTTGCCCGAAACGATTAGATCGTATAGCCACCGGCTTGAGATTCGATATCTTCGGCAAGCTCATCCAGAGCCACCGAATAAAAGGTAGTGTCAAAAATCTTCGTGTACTCCTTAAGCAGGAGCTTCCTGAAGCCGTCCATATCGACTTTCTTACCGAGGATGCTCTGCGCCGAGGTCATGATTTCAGCCGACAGTCCGCAGGGTTTGATCTGTTCGAAGTCTTTCAGATTCGTATTCAAATTCACGGCCGCGCCGTGAAACGAAATCCAATTCTTCACCGCCACGCCTATCGATGCGATCTTTCCCCTGTCGGTCCAGACGCCGGTGTGTTCATCACCCAGTCGTGAATCGATACCGATCTGTTTCATCGCGCCGATAATGCCGTTTTGAATCTGCAACATAAACAGGTGCAGGTCCCTGCCCCGGCGCGTGAGGTTGAACACGAAATAGACAACAAGTTGTCCGGGACCATGATAGGTAACGTCACCGCCACGATCGATATGAATTGGCTCGATTTTGAGATTGCAGTAATTCTCCCGGTGGCCGTCACGACCGATCGTTACCACCGGCGGATGTTCGACAAAGATGAGAGTATCGCGCGCCATGCCCTCGCGGCGCATCTTGACCAGACCTTGCTGCCAACCGAGGACCTGCCTGTAATCAACTTTGCCAAGCTCCAGCACCCACCCGTTGAGCTTGTTGTCAGCAGCCGTCATCTCACTAACGCAGGAATAAGAGCAGTTTCTTTATGTCGGTCAGGAACTCATGCACCCGGTGCAGGAACTGCACCGCCGTGTGACCGTCAATAAGACGGTGATCAAACGACAGGCCGAATGAAGAGATGTCACGTATAACTATCTCGCCATTGACCACCCACGGCTTCTTGACGATGGCGTGAATCCCCAGGATCGCGACCTGCGGCTGATTTATCACCGGTGTTGAGGCGGTAGCGCCGAACATGCCGGCATTGGTCAGTGAGAACGTGCCGCCGCTGACATCATCCGGGGTCAACCGGTTGGTGCGTGCCTTCTCACCGATCTGAGCGATCTCCACAGCCAGCTCAACAATCGACTTCTTGTCAACGTCGCGAATGACCGGCACAATAAGGCCTTCGTCACGAGCCACGGCGATGCCGATATTATAGTAATTCTTATAGATGATCTCTTTTTCGGTCATCGAGGCGTTGAGCTTGGGATACTCTTTCAGCGCTGCGCAGACGGCCTTGCAGATAAACGGCATGAAAGTGATATTGGCACCGTAGTTCTCAATGAACGACGCTTTTATTTCCTTGCGATAGGCCGTCAGTTCGGTCAGGTCGATATCTTCAAAAGTCGTAACGTGAGCAGCCGTGTGAATCGATTTGGTCATGTGGTCGGATATCATTTTGCGGATACCAGCCAGCGGTTCCCGTCTCTCGCGAATGCTCTCGGGTAGCGGCTCGAAGACCGGGATATCGACCCGGTAAAGAGGCACCTTTTTCGCCGGAGCAGCCGGCACGGCAGTCTCGCTCACCGGTTCGGCTTTGGCGATGGTCGGCATCGGTGGCGACGGAATCGGTCCGGCCGTGTAACCGGCGGTAACCGACCGGGTCTCGACCGCCCGCATAACGTCGTCAACCGTAACCCGGCCTTCTTTCCCGGTCGGCGCGATGTGGCTCGGATCCACCGAATACTGGCGCACCAGCATCTTCACTTTCGGCGACATTTTGCCTCGGCCGATTTCGGCGGTGGTCTTCACCGGTTTGGGGGCGGGTGTCACAGCGGCTTTGGCCGGCGCGGTTTTTGTGGCCGGCTCAACTTTCTTGGCCTCCGCCTTGGGTGGCGGAGCTGCCGCCTCGCCGGAGCCGTCGTCTATGACCGCTATGCGCGTGCCGACCGGAACGACATCCCCCTCCTTCGCGAAAAGGTGAGTAATAACCCCCTCAGCTTCGGCAGGAATATCGACATTGACCTTATCCGTCATCAGTTCAACAAGGGGCTGGTTCAGCTTAACCTTGTCTCCCACTTTGACTTTCCACTCCAGAATCGTTCCTTCCAGAACTGATTCACCCATCTGGGGAACTAAGACATCAAGCGCCATTTCTTTGATATCCTCAGGTTTATGATTAGTTTTTCCTGATAATTTGCGACGAAATATATGAAATATCTACCCTTAAAGTCAAGGATTATACCCCCCAGGGCCGTCTCAGTGAATTTCGAGCATCTTTTCCAGGGCCAGAAGTGCCTCGCTCCGAGTTGGCTCTGACACCTTGATCGGCTTGATATCAGCGTAATTCTCCAGCGTATAGGCCAGATCGTTGAGCGTGGTCCGGTACATGTTGGCGCAGACCGGGCAGATCTGACCGGAAAGCTCGATAATCTTTTTGTCCGGGTACTCATGCGCCATCCGATTGATGAGATTGATCTCTGTACCGATGGCGATGGTCGACCCCGACGGTGCATCGCGGCAGAACTCAACGATGAATCTGGTGGACCCGGCGACATCGGCCAGCTTCACCACCTCGTGGGGACACTCCGGATGGACGACTACCTTAACGCCCGGGTACTGTTCGCGGACTTCGCGCACGTGCTCGGGAGTGAAATTGGTATGCACGTGGCAGTGACCTTTCCACAGGATGATTCTGGCACGGTCGATATCTTCCGTCGTCAAGCCACCGTTTTCACGCGAGAAATCCCACAGGACCATCTCCTCCGGCTTCAGACCGTAGGCGATGCCAGTGTTGCAACCGAGATGTTCATCGGGAAAAAAGAACACCTTATCGCGGCGGCTCAGGCCGTAATCAATAGCGGCGGCGGCGTTCGACGAGGTGCAGATCAAACCGCCGTGCCGACCGGTGAAGGCCTTCAGTCCGGCGGCGGTGTTCATATACGACACCGGCATAATATTCTTGTCGCCACCGAACGGTTTGAGAAACTTCCACGCCTCCATTACGTCAGCCATCTCCGCCATGTCGGCCATGGGACAGCCGGCCAGCGGATTGGGCAGAAAAACGTTCTTACTTTCGTCGGTGAGAATATCCGCCGCCTCGGCCATAAAATGCACGCCGCAGAAAACGATTATTTCCACGTCCTTCTGCTCGGCGGCAATCTTGGACAGACCGTAGCTATCGCCGACGTGGTCACCGTGGGCGACGACGGCGATGCGCTGGTAGTGATGCGTGAGGATGCAGAGTTTTTTGCCGAGCTTTTGGCGCGCTGCGGTTATCCGCTGCTGAAGCTCGTCATCGCTCGCTTGGCGGTATTCGGCAGGCAATGAAAAATACATAGCTATTGATTCTCAAGTTTGTTCTTGCGGGCCAGTTTCTTCTGAACCAGATCGTGCTTCTCCGTGGAGTGTCCCGGCCACACTTTGGCTTTGGGATCAATATAGTTCTTGGCGTTATTGACGGCTATGGCCACCTCGCCGCATCCGGTCGATATGAGTTTCAACTTGCCGTCGTAAGAAATAATATCACCGGCCGCGTAGACGCCTTCAATATTGGTACGCATCCGCGTGTCAACGACAATAGAGTTCTTTTCCACTTTTAGACCCCAGTCGGCTATCGGCCCCAGGTTGGTCAAAAAACCAATGTTCAGCACCACGGCATCAACATCCATCTTCTCTTCCTCGCCGGTCTGGCTGTTGACAATAGTGGCGGATTTCACCCAATCAGATCCTTCAATAGCTTTCAATTCCCAGAACGGATACAGCAGCCGCACGGGTGATTCCTTGACTCTCTTAACCGAATCCTCGTGGGCGGTAAAGAAGTCATTGCGGTGGATGTGGGTGATGGATTGGGCCACCGGCTGGAGCATCATTGAGTAGTCAAAAGCGCTGTCGCCCCCGCCGACAACGAGAACCCGTTTGTCGTTAAAATCGTTCAGCCGTCGGCAGAAGTAGTATACGCCGTGGCCTTCGAGTTTCTTGATATTGGGTACGTCCAGACGCCGCGGAATATAGGCCCCCAGACCGGCACAGATAACGACCGTCTTGGAATAGTGCTCACCCTTGGTAGTGGTGATCTTGATGGTTTCATCTTCCTGACGCTCGAGCATGGTGACTTTTTCGCCCAGGCAGAAACTGTACGGATACTGGGTGGCCTGTCTTTCGAGTAGTTGCACCAGGTCTTTGGCCAGTACCTTGGGAAAACCGGCGACATCGTAAATGTACTTGTCGGGATAAAGAGCCATTAGGCCGCCCCCGACCTCCTCGAACATCTCAATCGCCTTGACCGACATCAACCGCAACCCGGCGTAGTACATACCGTAGAGCGCGACCGGTCCGGCGCCGATGAAAGTAACATCGTATAAGCGGTTTTTGTCGTCTTCCGAACTCATTTTTTCTTTCTCTGCCATCATTCTTTTCTCTCAGCCTGCGGTCAACTAATCATCCAATTCAGCCACTACACTGAGAATTTTCTCATTGTCAGGAAGTTGATTAATGTTCAAACGTTCGATATACCGGATGGTTCCCTGCATATCGATCACAAAAACGGTTCGCTCGGCGTATCCCCGCTTGTTTAGAATGCCATATTTTTGCGCCACCGTGCCGTGGGGGAAATAGTCTGACATCAAAGGAAAAGAGATCCCCCCGAGCGATTTGGCCCAGGCTCGATGCGAGGGAATCGAGTCGACCGAGATAGCCAGTAGCTGGCAGTTGGCCTGCTCAAACCGTTCGGCCACCGCCTGCAATTCAGGCACCTGGGTGGCACAGACCGGCGTCCAGTCACCCGGGTAAAAGGCCAACACGACCTTCTTGCGCCCGCGGTACCAGGCCAGGTTCAACTCACCTTCATTGTGCGTCGGCAGGGTGAAATCCGGAGCCGTATCACCTACCTTCAGCGCTCCGCCGGCCGCACCTTGCGAGCTGTCGTCGTTACGGCCATTGATCGATTCGGCGTCTTTATCCATTTCCGTTTTCCTCTCCATCCGATTCGGAGAAAGCACTCAGGGGAGCACCGCAATTCGGGCAGGAATCCGGCGGTCCGTCCCCCCGGTGGATATAACCGCAACTGGTACAGATCCACTGCAATTTCCTGCCTCCTGCACCTATATCATAAAACGCTCTTCACCGGCTCTGAGATATCAGTGCTCCATCGGCGATGTATCGCCGTAGCCGAACCAGTGGTAATTCCCCGTCAGAGCTTCACGCTCGGCCATAAGCAGTTCATAATGGTTGTGCTCTTCGT
>JAUXCD010000117.1 GCA_030619085.1 Candidatus Zixiibacteriota bacterium | reverse complement strand
GTCACCGGTCTCTTCGACATCGGGGAAATCCAGAAAGTCGTCATGGGTGAGGATGGTGATGGGGGGGTCCTCGAGCAGGTGTTTGATCTCTTTGACTTTGTCTCTGTTATTTGTCGCCAATACGAGCTGCATATAGGAAATACTCTCTTGTCGTGAATGAAGCGGTAGTGTTTCTCAATACTTGGAAATATCCACCCGCGTGATATTCTCCACCTCGTGGCCCAGAAAACGTGAGGCCATCCGCGAGAATTTAGCCGGAACATCACTGACATAGTACTTGCGGCTTCCCTCCGGCGGTGGTGGCTGGGCAGAGGCCGGGTTCAAAAGGTCGGACTCGGTTAGTATTCTCTGGGCCTCGCGAGCCGTTTCCTCGCCGCTGTCAATGAGGGTGACATCCTCGCCCATGACTTCGCTGATGACGTGCTTGATCAACGGGTAATGGGTGCAGCCCAGGACCAGGGTATCAATCTCCACGTCGAGCATGGTCTGTAGATAATCGCGGGCGATAAGATAGGTGGCGTCTTTATCGACATATCCTTCCTCGACCAGGGGCACAAACAGGGGACAGGCGAGGGAGAAAACCTTGAGGTCGGGGTCGATATGGTGGATGATATGGGCGTAGGCGTTGGAGCCGATGGTGGCGTTGGTGCCGATAACGCCGATGCGTCCGTTCTTGGTTTTTTCGACAGCGGCCCGGGCGCCCGGATCAATCACACCGACCATCTCGATGTGGTAATCTTTCTTGATTTCATCGAGAGCAACGGCCGAGGAGCTGTTACAGGCGCAGACGATAAATTTGACATCGCGTTCGGCCAGAAAGGCCACGTCCTGGGTGGTGAACTGGATGATGATCTCTTTGGACCTGGGGCCGTACGGAGTGCGGCCAACATCGCCGAAGTAAACGATATTTTCACTGGGGAGGATTTCGAATATCTTGCGGGCAACGGTCAGGCCGCCCACTCCCGAATCAAAAATGCCGATTGGCGCTTCTTTATTCATTTCTCATCCGTTCCGTTTTGGAAAGGTTCGAACCGTTCAGTTGCTTTCGTACTTGCTTCGGAAGCGTTTGATAGCCTCGTAGATTGCCCGGGCAACTTTCTTCTGGTACTTACTGCTCTTGAGGAGTTTCTCCTCGTTCCTGTTGGAGATAAAGCCGCTCTCGACCAGTACCGACGGGGAGAATACCATGTTGAGAACGTAGAAGCCGGCCTGGTCCACGCCTCGGGCCGGTATTTTGACCGAACGGCGCATTTCGCGGTCTATCATCATGGCGAAATCGTGAGACTCCGCCTGGAATTCAGTCATAATCATTTCGTTGAGAATTCCCAGGATGGGGTCCTCGCCGTATTCGATGCTGCCGGCGATCCGCTGGTCTTTGAGGAAGGCGCTGTTTTCGAACTGTGCCACGGCCCGGGCGGAGTCGTTCTTGGCCTGGGCCAGGAAGAAGACGTTCCATCCCCGGACGTCCTTTTTCAGCGACGAATTGGCGTGAATCGAGATAAACAAATCGGCGGCCGCCATGTTGGCCACATCGGCCCGCTGCTGCAGGGTCAGCGTCTTGTCACGGTCACGCGTCATGATAACCTTGAACTGCTTGTCCTTGCGGATCAACTTAGCCAACTCCTTACTGATACCAAGGACGATATCCTTTTCCCGTGTGCCGCCCTTGCCGATGGCCCCGTAGTCACCGCCACCATGTCCCGGGTCGATCACAATCACGTCAATCTTGTTGTCCGGACCAACCACCGGTGCCGTGTCGGCGGTGTCGAGATTGAAGGCTGCGTCCGCGATCGATATCTGGATACGCGGTGGGTCATAGACAATCTTGTGATGCCATTTCTCGACATTGCGCTTCAGCCGAAACGATACCTGCCCAGTCTCGCCGATCTGATGCGTCTTGAGCCGGTACATGAAACGCGAGTCTTTGCGCGAGAGTATCTTCGACTGATTCAGTTTGGCGTCGCGGATCGAGACATTTATCCAGTTACCCTCGGTGAGGAAGATGTCGTAGGCCAGAGTGGTGGTCAGGTAAATCTCTACCAAAAGGCCGTTAGCCTTGCGCGAGAAGGCGATGTCCGTGACGTTGAAATATTCGGACTCGATGCGGATACTGCCGGACTGCTCGCTGTAAGTGATCTGCTGCGGGGATACCCGATTGAGAAACGGAATGAAGGTCATCGGCGGCAGATACATTTGGCCATCGATCAGTTTGACCGGGAACGTCAGGTTATAGACGGTGTCGTTGAGCTTGAAATAAGGCGAGTCGACCGTGAATTCCAGGCGGCTGTTTTCCCGGGTGTAGGAAATGCGGTGACCGACCAGGTCCCAGTCGAGCATCCCGCCGAGAATCTCAACAAGCTGGGAAAACGATACATACGCCACCGATCCTTCCGTGGTGGCGTTAATCTTCTCGGTATTGCCGGACACGTAAACATCGACCGTGCCTGCGGCGCTGGTCCCGGTCGAAGTTATCAGTGCCAGAATGATGATGGTTGCAATGACTCGGATATATTTCATCTGACGCAAGTCCTCAGTAGTCTCTGCTGGTCGCCCGTTTGATTCTGCGGTCCGCCTCGGCCTTGGCGATAGCCTGGCGCTTGTCATACTTCTTACGTCCGAAGGCCACGGCAAGTTCTATTTTGACCAGTCTCCCCTTGATATAAATGGCGAGGGGAATAAGGGTTAATCCTTTCTGCTCCGTGGCCACAAACAGTTTGCGAATCTCACGGCGATGCAAAAGTAGTCGGCGGGGCCGGATCGGGTCCAACTGTTCGCTGGCCATTTTGTACGGTGTGATATGCAGGTTCTTCAGGATCACCTCGCCGTGTTCCACCACCGCGTAAGCATCGGACAGATTGACCTTCCCGCCCCGGATAGACTTAACCTCCGAGCCCATCAAGGCGATTCCGGCCTCAAAAGTGTCCTTAATCTCGTATTCGTACCGCGCCTTGCGGTTGCGGGCCACATATCTCATTTCACCAGATTCTTTCACAACATAAAGAATAGAACGGCCCCGTACCTTTGGCAACAAAAACGATTTCGCTAAAATGTCTTGCGGAGGCTGAATGTTCGCGAAGGTCTTTGCAGAACATCCAAAGATTGGAATTACTGTCGGCAGGAGCGCTGCAACTGGCGGATAATCAGTATGCCCGAAGAATGCAGTCTGGTTCGGAATGCGCGGTGCTGGTTGCTATTTCGGCCACCGGCCGGTGTTGATAGAAAACCACGGCGTACCGGCCTGTTTGGATAGGGGCACCATAAGATATGGATTGGCAATAACTTGTGTGGGCACCAGGCAGCCTGGGGCGGCCGGGCCAAATACCTTGAATTTGGCTAAACATTATAGGGAACTGACCGAAATATATTAAAGACCGCTTAGTGATAAGTCTAAGTCTTAAACCAACATTTGGGTGACTGGAATGTCGGGAAAAATAAAACTCAGTACTGCAAAAGTCCTCGTTGTCGATGACGAACCGGAAATCACAGAAATCATTGAGACTTTTCTCAGCGAATATGGCTTTCAGGTGGCCATAGAGAATTCGTCGGAACGTGCCGTGGACAGGGCTCGTGAGGTCCGACCGGACATTATCCTTCTGGATATCATGATGCCCGGCCTGGACGGTTACGATGTCTGTCAGCAGCTCAAAAAGGATAACGAGTTCGACAAGATTCCAATCATCTTCCTGACCGGTAAGGACCGGAGCGATGATATGGGGCGATCATTCAAATCCGGCGGTGATATGTTTATCAAAAAGCCGTTCTCATGCGAGAGGCTTCTGGAAATTATTAACATAGTGCTGATGTCCACAGGTAAGGCGGTCTCCACTTTGTAAAGTGGCCGCCTTTTTTTTCTTGACATTTATGGTGCGGTGCACCATATTGTAAGTGGCAATGAAGGTTATCAAAAGGTATAGAAACCGACGTCTTTATGACAGCGAGGCCAGCCGGGTGATTAGACAGTCGGATCTGGCGGCGATGGTTAAAGACCAGGTAGCGTTCAAAGTAATCGATACGGCGACCGGCAAGGATGTCACTTTAACGGTGCTGGGCCGGGTGATGCTGTCCGAGACGTCATCGTGGGAGAATATAAAGCAGTCCAGAGAACTGTTTAACGAGTTAATCTCATTAGGAGGTGACAAGTCAATGTCTCTTTTTAAAAACACAGTACTGGCCTCGATTGGGGCGCTGTACGTGACCAAGGACAAGGCCGAGAAGATTATTGACGATCTCATCAGGAGAGGTGAATTGGACAAATCAGATCGCAAAAAAGCCATCATGGAGCTTCTGGAGAAGGCCGAGAAATCGACCTCCGAGTTCGGCAAAAAAGTCGGCAAAGAAGCTACCAAAGCGCAGAAGGAAGTGGTCAAGTTCATCGAGGATTACAAGCTGGTGAAGCAGACCGATTTCACGAAACTTCAGGCCAAGGTGGACAAACTGGCACGGGCGGTCAGCAAGCTGGAAAAGAAGCTCGAATCGGCTTGAGGTAGTCTAGTTGACCACAGCGTTGAGATCGTCAAGAACGGTTTTTAAGTCGGCATCATGAATCCGACACGCCAGCGCTATAGATTCGAACGCCTGCGCAGGGCAACCGGCACATCCGATGCCGAAATATTTCGTGAACACAACCTCCGTCCGCGGGTAGTGGCGCATCACGTTGTTAATCAACATATCGGCTGAAATCATTCCATCATGTTTCGCAGCATCTGCCTGAGACTTGCGCGGTGATGCCGGAGTATTTTCAGGTCGTGGCAGCGGCGGCGGGGTCAGCGTCATCCAGATATTGACAACGAACATTACCAGAGTCGCCACCTGGAAGACAACACAAGTGATAAACGGCAACAGGTACTGCGTACCGGCCATCTGTTGATCCAGTGTGTGAAATAAGACCAACCCCACCAGGCTGAGATTCCCAAGTACCAGATGAACCGTCACCCACTTCGGGAAGCGCAGGCGGCTGCGGTTGAGGCGGGGAAAGAGATAGTACCCCAAACCGAAAAACGCCATCGACACAAATCCCAGCAGATAGAAATGATTGTAGGTGAAAGCACCGCTACCAGCTCCGGGGCGCACCTGGTCGAGTATACCGAATATCGCCGCCGCCAGCAGGTAGAAGCCGGAAGCGTATATGAAAGGCTTTTGGGACCGACTCACGGCATCCCCCGTAATCTGAGAGAATTAAAATTCACTGTAGCAAGCGTTCGAACTGCTGTTCGGTAAGGATTTTCACACTCAGTTTTTCGGCTTTGTCCCGCTTGGAGCCAGGCGATTCGCCGCAGAGGAGGTAATCGGTTTTGGGTGACACCGAGCCGGACACTGTGCCGCCCTGCTGTTTAATTCTCTTTTTGAAGCTGTCGCGCGGCTGCGAAAGGGTGCCGGTAATAACAAAACTCTTTCCGGCCAGCTTCCGAGATACTGCTTCGTCGGCGTACGTCGGGAAGACCACGCCACCCTCGCGCATCTTGAGGAGCATCGTCCGGTTACCCTCGTGATTGAAGTAGTCGTAAGTGTTCTCAGCGATGACCGGCCCGATACCGGCGATATCCTCGAGTGTCTCCCGCGTGGCGAGAATAAGCTTTTCCAGCGAGCCGAACTGTCCGGCCAGCAATCGGGCGGCAGTTTCACCGACGCCGATAATACCGAGCGCATAAATGATACGCGGCAATTCCGTGTGGCGGGACCGGTCGATAGCGGCCAGAAGGTTCTCGGCTCTCTTGTCGGCCATCAGGTCAAGTGTGAGAAGTTGGTCCCGGGTAAGTAGAAACAAGTCGGACGGGTCTTTCACCAGCATCCGCTCTATAAGTTGCCGGGCGAGTTTGTCACCCAGGCCTTCGATATCGAACCCGCCCTTGGAAGCGAAGTGGAACAGCTTGCCTTCCAATTGGGCCGGGCAGCCGCTATTGAGGCAACGGTAGGCGGCCTCACCTTCCAGCCGCGTGATTCCCATCCCGCACGACGGACAGCTTTTGGGGAATTTGACTTTGCGTGCACCGCGTGGACGATGTTCTACAATCACGCTGACCACTTCGGGGATGACATCCCCGGCCCGCCGGATCACGACCCGGTCGCCGATTCTGATATCGAGCTGGTTGAGTTCGTCCTCGTTATGCAGCGACGCGTTGGATACGGTCACGCCCGCTACACGCACCGGCTTGAGTTTAGCTACGGGAGTGATCGCGCCGGTTCGTCCGACCGAGAACTCGACATCCTCAAGTACCGTTTCGGCCAGTTCGGCTGCGAACTTCCAGGCCACCGCCCACCGCGGCGCGCGGGATATCTGCCCGAGTCGGGATTGAAAGTCAAACCGATTCACTTTCACCACCATACCGTCGATATTATAATCCAGCGATGGTCGCAATTGTTGAAGGCGCTGGAACTCCCGTTCGACACCACTTCGGCCTTTGACTACGGCAATGTGTTCATTCAGCTTGAATCCTTCCTGTCGGAGCAGATCGATTGCAGCGCTCTGAGAGTCCAGGTCGGGCAGGTCGGTTGCGGAGATGCCGTAGGCGTAGAAAAGCAGGGGACGGGAGGCTGTGACCGATGAATCGAGCTGGCGAAGGGAACCGGCCGCGGCGTTGCGCGGATTGGCCAGGGGCACCAGGTTCTGCTCTTCAAGGAACTTATTCAAACGTTCAAAGGCGGACTTGCGGATAATAACCTCGCCGCGCACCTCCAGGCGGGGGTAACGTGAGGCGACGTCATCGGACAACCGCAACGGAATGCTGCCGATAGTTCGAAGATTGACGGTGACATTTTCGCCGGTGGCGCCGTCGCCGCGCGTCGATCCCAGCACGAACAAGCCGTTTTCATAAACCAACTCTACCGCCAGTCCGTCGAGCTTCGGTTCGGTAGTATATTCCATCTCATCATCACTTTCGACCCCTTCTGTTACCCTGCGGTCGAAATCCGCGAACTCCTCGTCGGTGGTCACTTTCTGCAGGGACAACATCGGGATTCGATGTCCGACGCGCTCGAATTCTCTGGAGGGCGGGGCACCGACGCGCTGGCTGGGCGAGTCAGGAGTTATCAGCTCCGGATGGTCCTTCTCGATCTGAAGCAAGCGGTCAAACAAGCGGTCATACTGGGCGTCAGATAGCTCCGGCCTGTCATCGACGTAATACAGGCGGTTGTGGCGGTTGATGTCGGAGCGAAGCTTTCTAAGTTCTTCAATGATGACCGGGTCGGCGTTTTTCATGAGTTTAATAAATGAGGCGACGACGGCTGATGTCAACAGTTTTAACCTTGGTCAGAAGCTCACAAAAAAACCCGCCGACTGATTGCCGGCGGGTTGTCATTTTTCAATTAAGTCAGAATCTTGGCTACTGCTCCATCTCGGCGTGGATAATGCGGCCGTCAAAGCCTACCGCCCAGCCGGTGGTCTCATCGGTGAAAGAGACACCGTTCCAGGAGCGGTCGAAGCCGCGGAAATCGCGTACCCAGGTCAGGCCGCCGTTGATGGTGCGGTAAATGTCACCGCTGGTGTTGGCTACCCAGCCATTATGGGCGTCGGTGAAGGACATGGCTACGAAATGGTTCGGCAGGCCACTGCCGAGGAACTGCTTGTGCCAGGTCTCTCCGCCATCCACGGTGCGCATGATCAGGCCGTCATAACCGACCACCCAACCGGTGTTCAGGTCCATAAACTGCACCGCGCGCAGGGTTCGCGAAACCTCGGTCTTCTGCTGATTCCAGTTCACACCGCCGTCGGATGTGTGGTAAATCATGCCGAGGTCACCCACGGCCCAGCCGTCGTCCTCGTCGATGAAGAAGATATCGCGGATATCCACTCCCGGTTCGGAGGGCATCTGGAACCAGCCGTCCTGAGTTTCATAAGCGGTTGTGTCAGAATCGGCAAAAGTCGAGTCAATCATGTCGAAGCTGTCCACGGCACCAAAGGTGGTGTCATAGTCATAGGTGAAAATGGTGTCGGAGGTGATGATCGTACTATCCGGGAAGTAAACGGTAGTATCCCAGACAACATTGGTATCACTGAGAATTGTGTCAATGGCGATGATAACTGTGTCCCAGACCATGAACGTATCAATAGTGGTGTCAAACGCATAGTGGTCTCAAACCACATACTGGTGTCAAACGTATTGTGGTGTCAAACACATAGTGGTGTCAAACTGCATAGTGGTGTCAAACATATAGTGGTGTCAAATGCATAGTAGTATCAAATGCATAGTGGTGTCAAAAATAGTGGTG
>JAUXCD010000148.1 GCA_030619085.1 Candidatus Zixiibacteriota bacterium | reverse complement strand
TTCTCCCCCGCACCTTCTTTGGAGTGCGTGGCGATTACGTGCATCACTTCCGACGGAACACCGTGCTTGAAGGCCAGCCCGACACCGCTGAAGGGATGGCGAATATGCTTGCCGTAATCTGATTTGACCGGCTTGCCGTCGATAATTTCGAACTCGAGAAGCTTGCCGATATCGGCCAGCAACGCCCCGGCGATCAGGTAGTCACGGTTCACGGGCGTTTTATTCGAGCCGTGAATATCATCGAGCACGTCGTCGCAGGCGATACACATGCGGCAGACGGCCCGCACGTGATTGATGAATGTTATCTGGACATTTTCCGCCAGCAGCGTGAACGGTATCGCACGAAGCAACTTTTCCGTCCAGCCGCGAAACTCTATCGCTTCCACCCAGCAGGCAATCACCTGCTCGCGGAGCTTCTCATCTTTGAGAAGTTTCGCCTCGGGGAACAGCCTGACAACCAACTCTTTTTGAGACTTGTCAGCGGTCATTGTATATCCTTTCTATTATACCTCGATTCAAATCTGCTGCTAATGTAACTAATTTCCGTCGCGGGGGCAAATGCAGCATTTCGCACGAGCGGCACGGCCGGCAAACATTACAACAAAGTATGGATTTTGTCCTGTTTTATCTCAACGGATATTGAGATGCGGCTCCGCCAGAAAAAGTTTCAACAGTTTGTAATCAATGGGCTAACCAGCAGTTACACCCCCCCGTCGATCTCGGGAGACTCGAAGTGAGATTGGAGCAATTGGAGGCCTTGTGAACCTAA
The DNA here is from genome assembly GCA_030619085.1 of Candidatus Zixiibacteriota bacterium. Taxonomy (GTDB): domain Bacteria; phylum Zixibacteria; class MSB-5A5; order GN15; family FEB-12; genus JAUXCD01. Next base: position 6,024 of record JAUXCD010000148.1, on the reverse strand, counting down.
TCACAAAAAACTGGGCCGACGAAGCATTTATTGTTGACTTATTTGTCAATAGTCAACATGTTAGTGAGTGATAACTAAGTGAGGTGGTGATGGGCACGAAAAGACCGGGCCGAAAAATGCAGATACTTTCCGAGGCCACGCGGCTGTTCAGCAGCGATGGATATGACAAAGTCACTGTCAAGCATCTGGCTGAGACAGTGGGGATATCCGAGCCGGCGTTGTACCGGCATTTTGACTCCAAAGAGAAAGTCTACGATGCGGTTTTGGAATCTATTGCATCGCGTCTGGACACCGAGACATTGTTCGAACGGTTGAAGAAAGAGGACGACCTCGAGGTTCTTCTGCGGAGCCTGGCAAGTCATCTCATCTCTTTTTTCTCCGATAATGAAGATCTTTATCGCCTTCTCCTTTTCTCGGCCTTGGGGGGTCACGACCGCGCCCGTGAAGTCTATAAGGTAATTCGTGGGTCGTATGTGAAATTTCTCACGAAACAGCTTGACCGACTCCACGAAAAGCAGGTAATTATCAAGAAACAAAACGACATCACCGCCCGATGCTTCACGGGCATGGTATTCGAATGCGCGCTGGGGATGACACTGTGGAAGGGATTTCACACCAATGAATATCTGGCCGAAGAACTGATGGCCAACAATATCCCTATCTACGTCAGGGGTCTAAAAGCTTAATAATGACAAGTATCTTTGATTTGAGAGGTAAATTATAGTTAGCTTGTGTTAACTTGTCTTAAAAGAGGAGGTAGTATGCATCATCGGGACAAGAATGGTCCGAGAAGTATGGCACTGATTGTCATTCTCGGGCTGGTCGCAGCCTTCATGGCCGCGGCGCCCACCCTTCAGGCTGAAGTGGCCAACGAGGTGTGCGCCGGCTGTCATGATGAGGTTAGCGAAATGTTTATGAACACATCGCATGGAATTTATTTCAGCGATAACGCCGCCCTAGCCGATGCGAGCTGTGAGAAGTGTCACGGCTCCGGTGTCGAGCACGCCAACGAGGGCGACCCGGCGTTGGTTATCAATCCGTCCAACAGCGATCAGTTCGGAGCGGCGGAAATGTGCCTGACCTGCCACGACGACCACAAGTTCGACGACTGGCAGATGTCGAGCCACAAAGGGGCGGATATCACCTGCGCCGACTGCCACAAGGTTCACGTCGACGCATCCAAGTCGTCCATGAAGTCATCGCCGCAGATGTGTTATACGTGTCACACGGACGTGCGCGCCGCGGCTTATATGCCTTCGCATCATCCGATCGCCGAGGGCAAGATGAAATGCGAAGATTGCCACAATGTGCACGGCGGTTCAACGGCCATGACCCTGGATGACAGTGGGCGGGAACTCTGCCTCTCCTGTCACGGAGAGAAGGAAGGACCGTTCGTGTATGAGCACGCTCCGGTCAGCGAAGAGTGCCTCGTTTGCCACACGCCGCACGGCTCGGTGGCCAACAGTATGCTAAAACAGAGCGAGCCGACCCTGTGCCTGAGTTGCCATCCGATGCATTTCCATTCGATTTCGTACGCCGTCGACGGTCCTTTCACGATTCGTGACCGCAGTGGAGTTTCCACTCTTGACGGTTTCAAGGTCGGAATGAACACCAAGTGCACGCAGTGTCATTCGGAGATCCACGGTTCCGATTCGCCGTCACAGACCATGTCAACCGGCGGCAATACACTAACCAGATAGGAGAAGGCTATGAAAAGGAATGCTATATTTGCAGTAGCCATCGGTTTTGCCCTTCTCCTCACCCTGGCCTCCAGCGCCATCGCCGGAGAAGATAATGAAACCGTGAACAAGTACTCGCTGTGGATTGGTGGTCATTACACCGATTTCAGCGATTACACCAAAAAGGTCGGCGAGTATGACCTTGGTAATTCGGAAGGTCTGCCGGAGTTTGCCGGTAAGCTTTTCTCTCGCTCGTCCAACAGTATTTTCAAACTGTACGGTCATTACTATGATGACCAGAACATTTACGGCGTTGCCAACGCCACCGTGTCCGACAAGTTCAAGGCCGCCTTCATGTATCGTTCGCTGGTACATCGCAGCGGTCAGGACATGCTGGCCAACCTGAACGCCCGCGAGTTTTACCCGAACGCACCGCCACCCGGCCTGGGCGGCAAGACCCTGACGCACGAGATTCTCGACCCCGGCGCCGATTACGACGTGCATCGGCAGGAAATATTGAGCAAGATGGAAGTCCTTCTGTCAGAGCGCAACAACGTTCGCATGATGGCGGCCCATCGCTCTATCCTCAAAGACGGCACCACGCAGAAAATGTCGAACGACCACTGCTACGGCTGTCATACCACCAGCCGTACCGGAAAAGTCGAGACCCGGCAGCATCAGCTCGAGACCGGTATCGATGCCGACGTCAAGGATTTCAATGTCGGTTACCGATTCGGCTATCGGCACTTCCAGTCGAATGGTCCGGACGCTTACGGCTACTGGAGCGAAGCCAAACATCCGGGCAGCAACGATCCCAAATGGGCTCCGGAATTCGGTTCGCGGGTGCTGTTTGATGACACCACTTTGGCTTTTGGAGTCTTACCGGAGACCGAAAAGATGTCGCACAAGGTGCGGCTGAAAGGTGATGTCGGTAAGGGCAACCTGGCCGGTTCGTTCGTATACAGCCGGGCCGAGAACAAGAGCACCACGCTGACCACCGACGCATATGCCGGTGCGGCACGCTACGCCGTTCCGCTCAGCCCCAAGATGCGCCTTCTGGCCAAAATGTCGATGAGACGGGTGACGGCCGATGATCCGTTCATTGACCTGCCGACCTTCCGCGCCGGCGCGGCCGATGGCAACGAGAAAGACTTCGACTATATCCGTTATTCCACGCTCGACCGAAGCGAGTTCAAGGCGAGCGCCGAGCTGATCACCCGGGTCAACCCACGGTGGACGCTGGCCCTGTTGGGCGGGTATGAGATGACCAACCGCGACGATTATGTAGCGTATGACGACGGCACGAAGACCAAGAAGATGATCGGTCAGGCCAAGCTGCGCTTCCGCAAAGGTCTGAGATACTCCTCGTATCTGAAATACCGTTTCGAGAGTATCTCTGATCCGTTTGTGTCCGCTCGCGGCCTGTTCGAATCGTCCGGTTACGGGGTGCTGGTCCCGGCCGTTTCGGGATCAAGCTGGATCTTCTACTGGCAGAGGGAAGCATTGCGCTACCAGGACATCACCTCGATGCCCACCCAGGTGCATAATTTCGAATGGCGGTCAACCTGGCAGCCGTCGAAAACATACAGCCTGAATCTGGGTGTCAAGGGTAAGCTGGACAAGAACGGCGATCTGGACTCGCTCGATGTCGAGCACACGTCGCTGGTGCCACACGCTTATCTGAATCTGATGCCGAATATGAAGTGGACCGTCACCACGGGATATACCTACAACTATGACAAATCGCGAATACCGATCGCCATTGCCTTGTTCGACGGCTGAGGTTCGCACATCGCACGTGACCCAGTTGGGGACACAAGGCATTATGGTTCGATGTACACCATGGTTGATTACGAAAGCAAAGTTCACAACGTGTATTTCTCCGCCTCCTTCCTGCCCACCGAGAAACTGAAGCTTTACGGAACCGTGGCTTACAACAAGGCCGAGGCGGCGATGGCCGAGATAGTCATGCCGGACCCTACGGCACAGTTGACCAATCTGAATTATACCAGCGGGCATGACCTTAATGAATCTGACTTCACTTTTGAGGAAATGCACACCTATTCGGATCTGGCTTACAAGTATCTCAATTTTGAATTTGGAGGCTCCTACAAGCTGGCCGAGACGGTGACCTTCACCCTCGACGGCGGCTATGCCGATCTGACCGATGACGCCCCGTACGTCTATGGCGACGAGACGGGGAGTATGTTGATGGTTCGTTCGGGCATTATGGTAACCTTCTAAGATTCGAATACCAATTCCCAATAAAAGGCTGTGCCGCCTAAAAACGGCGCAGCCTTTTTCAAAATTCTCTTGCAAATGATTAGTAGTTGGGTATATTTTGTACACTTTCAAAACTAACAATGGAAATCGTTAAGCGAACGAGTCGATGATAGCACAAATGAAAAAGAGAACCCTGTTTCGGCATCCCCTGGCCGCTGTTGGCGGTGCCTTGTTTTTGGCCGGGGGCGCCCTGTTTGTCGTCCTGCTTCTGATTGATCTCACCACCGGGACGGATAATCCTTATCGTTCGCTGGTGACGTTCGTCATCGCACCGTCTATCGTAACTGCCGGTTTTCTATTGTTTCTGGCCTCCATTTACTTGCAGGTGAGAAGCGCCCGCAAACGGGGCGAGAGAGTTCGTTTCAACCTGTCTATCGATCCTTCCGACCCGACCTACCTGCGCAACCTCTGGCTGTTTCTGGGGCTGTCGGCGGGACTGATCATATTGGTAATATACAGCGGCACCCGTGCCTACGAAGCTACCGACTCGGTGGCCTTCTGCGGCGAAACCTGCCACGTGGTGATGGAACCCCAGAGCGTCACCTATCACAACTCGCCGCATGCCCGCGTTCCCTGCGTGGAATGTCACATCGGACCGGGAGCGTCTTTTTATGTGCGGTCCAAGTTCGACGGCATCCGGCAGTTGTTTGCCACGGCCCTGAACACCTACTCGCGTCCAATCGAAACACCGGTGGAAAATCTTCGACCGGCCCAGGAAACGTGCGAAGGCTGCCACTGGCCGAAACAGTTCTACGGCGATAAGCTGGTCGCCCACACCTACTATCGCACCGACGAAGACAACAGCCCCTGGACCACCAAACTGCTGGTCAAGATTGGCGGCGGCAACCCGCGCACCGGCGTTGAAGAGGGCATTCACTGGCACATGATCGGCTCCAAGCAGATCGACTACGTGCCCAGCGACCAGAAACGTCAGGAAATCAGGTGGCTGCGTCTGATCAAAAGCGACGGTGATACTATTGTATATCGCGATCCCGATGTTGACCCACCGGACTTTGACGACCCTGAGACAGAACTCAGGCGGTTCGACTGCATGGATTGCCACAACCGCCCGAGTCATTCCTTTTTGCCCCCGGCCAAAGCCCTGAACCTGGCTCTGTCCACACGCAACATCTCCCCCGAGTTGAAATACATCCGCGAGGTGGGACTGGAAGTGCTCAACTCCGAATACGTTGATCGCGAGCAGGCCAACGAGGCCATCCCGAAGGCTATCCATGAGTATTACCAGGAAAATTACCCGGAGCTAGCGGAAAACGCGCAACCGGAAATCGAGCAGGCAATCACGACACTTCTCAAGATTTACAACGAGAACTTTTTCCCTGAGATGAAAACCGACTACCGTGAGCGCGAAAATAACCTCAGCCACTTCGTCAACGACGGCTGTTTCCGTTGTCACGATGGTATAATGGAAAACGACCACGGTGAAACCATCTCAAACGCATGCTCGACATGCCATCTCATTGTCTCCCAGGGTCCATCCGAGAACCTTGAGGAACTTGAAAGCGACCTCGGTGGTCTGACGTTCAAGCATCCGGAAGATATCGATGAGGCCTGGACCGAGATGAAGTGTACCGAGTGTCACACTCCTGAATCCGGATATTAGCCGAAAAAAGAGCGACAATAATCATGGAAAAGAAACTCTTCGTCTTGTGAAAAAAAGCACTTGATATATCCGGGGAAATGCATATATTTAGTCCACGACAAGAACAGCCCGACAGGTTCAGGGGACACTAATCCGCTATGGTACAACAGGTTGACCTTGGGGGTCAGAACAAGACGAGGTTAAGTTCAAATTTGACGTTATTGAGGACTAAAATGAGGCCTCAAGCCTATTTTGTTGTGTTTCTAATGCTCGCCGGCTCGCTCTGGGCCAACGACCGTTGTCTGCGCTGTCACGGCGGTCAACCGCCGGCCAGGCAGCAGCAGGCACCCACGGTTAATATGGGGCAGCTTGAGGGATCGATTCACGGTGCTCTCGGATGTACCGATTGCCACCAGGTTGACCCCTCCCGCAGCCATGTCGGGGCCGCGGCCCAGGTAGCCT
>JAUXCD010000010.1 GCA_030619085.1 Candidatus Zixiibacteriota bacterium | reverse complement strand
GCTACCGGGTAGAATCACTTCACCCGATTCCCAAGGTCACCTTAGCCAACTTCTTCTGTCCGCACTGTCATGCTCAACTCATCGGCGGCGCCAAATGTGGAGAATGCGGCGCACCGATGGTGCCGATGATCGTGCGGGGTGGGGGCGTTATTCAGATATGTTCTCGTCGCGGATGTAAAGGCCACATGCTGGACCTGGGTGGAGCAGCAATTGACTGATGTGTGATCCAAAGCGGTTAATAAGGAAGATTACTTCATGAAGAAACTCGCGTCCCTTGATGAACTGATAGGTTTTCGTCAGCGTATCCTCAATGAGCAGACGCTGGAGGACAAGAGGCCGACCCTTGTTGTCTGTGCCGGCACTGGCGGTCAGGCCAGTGGCGCCAACAGCATCATCAGGATCATCAAGAAGTACATCATTGAGAAAAACCTGGGTGAACGAATATCGCTCAGGGTAACGGGATGTCAGGGGTTCTGTGAGATGGACCCGTTTATTCTGGTGGAACCCGGCAAACACCTCTATCCGAAGTTGACGATGGAAGATGTGCCTCGCGTGATCGAGTCAGCCCTGAGCGAAGTCGTAGAGGAAGAGCTCGTCTACCGGGACTCTCGTACCTGCAAGAGGTACGAAAATCAGAATGATATCCCCTTCTTCAAAAAGCAGACTCGCGTCATCCTGGGCGACAATGAAAAGCTCGATCCCATAAGAATACTGGGGTACATCGAGCAGAACGGGTATGCCGCCCTGGAGAAGGTTCTGGTGAAAAATGACCCCGACTGGATAATCTCGGAAGTGAAGACATCAGGACTGCGCGGTCGCGGCGGGGCCGGATTCCCGACCGGACTGAAATGGGAGCGTGCCCGCGCATCAGGCCAGGGTAAAGGACCCAAATATATCGTCTGCAACGCCGACGAAGGTGACCCGGGTGCCTATATGGATCGGAGCCTTCTGGAGGGGAATCCCCACGCCATTCTTGAGGGCATGATGGTCGCCGGGATTGCCATCGGCGCCAACCAGGGTTTGATATACGTGCGGAGCGAATACCCTCTTGCCATCAAGCATGCTCTGATAGCCATCGACCAGGCGCGCGGCGCCGGTATTCTCGGCAAGAACATTTTCGATACCGGCATAGATTTCGATATCGAGATCGTTCGCGGCGCCGGTGCTTTTGTGTGCGGCGAGGAAACAGCCCTGATCAGGTCTATCGAAGGGTACATGGGCGAGCCGAGGCAGCGGCCGCCATATCCCATTGAAAAGGGAATAAATGGCTGTCCCACCTGTATCAACAATGTCGAGACGCTGGCCAATATCCCCGAGATCATCAAGCGGGGTGGCAGTCAGTATGCCAAAACCGGCATTGCGGGTAACACCGGAACCAAGATTTTCTCGCTGGTGGGTAAGATCAAAAATACCGGTCTGGTCGAGGTTCCCCTCGGCATAAAGATAAAAGATGTCGTGTACGATATTGGCGGTGGTCCGGTCGGCGACGCCAAAATAAAGGCGGTGCAGACGGGCGGTCCCTCCGGCGGCTGCATCCCGGCCAGCATGTTCGACCTGCCCATAAGTTATGACAGTCTGGCCGAGGCCGGTTCCATCATGGGCTCCGGCGGCATGATCGTCATGGATGAGAATACCTGTATGGTGGATGTCGCCAAGTATTTCATGGGTTTCCTCAAGGCTGAATCCTGCGGCAAGTGTTTCACCTGCCGCAAGGGCACGCAGCGGATGTACGAAATCCTCGATGACATCACCAAGGGCAAGGCCTGTCTTGAAGACCTTGACCTCCTTGAGGAGTTGGCGCTGGTGGTAAAGGATACGACCATGTGCGGGCTGGGGCAGTCGGCATCCAATCCGGTTTTGAGCACCCTGCGCTATTTCCGGCACGAATACGAACGTCACATTGTCGACAAGACCTGTGACGCCTTCGTCTGCAAAGATCTCGTCGGTGCTCCCTGTCAGACTGCCTGTCCGCTTCACACCAATGCCTGGCGATACGTGGCCCACATCGCGCGCGGTGAATACGAACAGGCATATAAGACTATCCGTGAAGTGAATCCGTTCCCGTCGGTGTGTGCCCGCGTCTGTCACCATCCGTGCGAAACTCGATGTCGGGCGGGGCAGAGCGGCGGCGATCCGATAGCGATACGCTCGTTGAAGCGGTTTATTACCGATCGTATCGATCCGTCCGTTTACCAGTCCGAAATTCATACCTGGCCGCAGGGTCCGGCACCTCAGGCAGCAGTGATCGGGTCCGGTCCGGCCGGGTTGACAGCGGCTTACTACCTGTCGCTGGAAGGCGTGGAAGTGACGGTTTTTGAGGCGGAAAGCCAGCCGGGTGGTATGCTGATTTGCGGTATCCCTTCGTATCGCCTGCCGCGGGAGACGATCAATAAAGAGATAGAGTGTATCCTCAATGAAAATATTACGGTCAAGTGCAATACCGCCCTGGGCAAGAACATTTCCGTTGATTCTTTGATGAAAGACGGCTATCAGGCCGTCCTGCTGTCGATGGGCGCTCACAAGAGCAAGCTGCTCGAGATTGAAAACGAGGATATTGAGGGTGTCTATCCTTCAATTGAATTCCTTAAGGCTTTCAATCTGAAAGGCGAGTCACTGGCTCGCGGCACGGTGGGCATTATCGGCGGCGGTAACTCCGCTCTCGATGCCGCCCGGATGGCTCTGCGCCAACAGGATGTCGAGAAGGTTATTATCCTCTACCGCCGCACGCGGGAAGAGATGCCGGCCTTTGCCGAGGAGATCGAGGCCGCCGACCAGGAACTCATTGAGATCAGAACCCTGGTCTCGCCGACCAGGATTATCCACGAGGGTGGCCGCATGACGGGGTTGGAGTTCGTCCGCAACGAACTGGGTGACCCCGATGCCAGCGGCCGCCGCCGGCCTGTTGCGATCAAAGGATCGGAAGATACGATAACGCTCAATACTCTGATAGTTGCTATCGGTGAAGATTCCGGTATCGACGCCATCGGTCCGGCCAAATCCAGTGGCATCCATACTACCGACCATAACACCGTGAAGATCAATCCGCGGACGATGGTGACCAATCGGCCGGGAGTTTTTGCCGCCGGCGACGTTGTCACCGGACCGAATACGGCCGTGGAGGCTATTGCGGCCGGCAAGAGGGCGGCCGGGAAGATAGTTCGCTACCTGCTCAAGAAGAATCTGGACGAGCCGGTAACGAGATGGAACCTGCCAACGGTGTACATCGAGCCGGTAGTTTTTGAAGGTGATGAAACTCCTGAACTCAACCGGGTTGAAACACCGCGAGCGTCAGTTGAGTGGCGCAAGCGCAACTTCGCAGAGGTGGAAGTTTCCCTGTCGGCGCAGGAGGCGGCGCGGGAAGCCCGTCGCTGTCTGCGATGTGACCTGGAGTTCACCAAACCTCGTGAAGAGGAGGAGAAGAAGGAACCGTCACCAACGCTGAGTGGAGGAACCACAGCATGATTACGCTAACAATTAACGGCTTGCAGGTCTCGGTTGAAAAAGGCACGACCCTGCTGGAGGCCGCTCAGTTTCTGGGTTTCCCGATTCCGACTCTCTGCCACATGGAAGGCTTGTCTCCCTATGGTGCCTGCCGACTGTGCGTGGTTGAGATTGGTGAAGGTCCCCGGTCGAAGCTGGTGACCTCGTGCACCTACCCGGTGGAAGAAGGTCTGAAAGTGCGCACGGCCTCGAGTCGCGTGGTCAGGGCGCGCAAGATGATTATCGAGCTTCTGTTGGCCTCCTGTCCGCAGTCGAAGACTATTCAGGACCTGGCCTCGGCGCACAATGTCAGACAGCAGCGATTCAAGCAGGAGTACGAGGACTGTATTATGTGCGGCCGGTGCGTACGCATGTGCGAGGAGCAGATGATGGCCAAGGCGATCGGCTTCAGCGGTCGCGGCGAGAAGCGGGCCGTGGGGACGCCGTTTAATGTCAAATCGGAGGTATGCCGCCAGTGTGGAGGATGCATCTACGTCTGCCCGGTCTGTGAACTCCGCTGCACTTACAACGAGCCGGAAAAGGCCATTTGCGGCGGCTGTGCCAATCTGTCACCGCCCTGTTTGGAAAAGGAAGAATTTGACGATATGATGTGCTACATGGATCCTTGTGTGGCCTGTGAAATCGAAAAGAAAAGCAAAATTTTATAGAAAGGAACTGCAATAATGTCACTGTCACGAGTCAATGCCTCGGCTGCAACTTTGACAAAGAACAGGACCGAGGGTTCAGTAGTGCCGGCTTCCGGCATGTGTGTGACATGCGTGGACGGCTGCATTGGAATGTGCGAAATCGGCAAGTCGGCGTATCGCGGTCATGAAGTAATCTATCCGCAGCCCTTTGGTGTTATCACCACCGCCAGCGAAAAAGAATACCCTATCGACTACTCCCACCTCAACATTATCGGTGGTGTCGTGGGCGCTAAAGGTATTGAGGCTGACAGCGACAAGGCAGTCTTTCCCGCTGTGAACCTGGAAGTGTGTTTTGGGCACGATAATGGTTTAAAATTCCGGTATCCCTGGATTATCCCCGGTATCGGATCCACTAACGTCGCCAAAAACAACTGGGAAGGGCTCGCTATTGGTTCGGCCGTGGCCGGTACCGGCCTGACAATCGGTGAAAACGTCGTAGGCATGGACCCCGAATCCGTTATCAAGAATGGCCGGGTGGTCGATACGGTGGACCTTAAGAATCGCGTCAAGCTCTTCAAGGATCACCAGCGTGATGGCTACGGGGCTATCATTGTCCAGGCCAATATTGAGGACACGCGGCTGGGTGTGCAGGAGTACGCCATTGAAAAACTCGGCGTGGAATGGGTGGAACTCAAATGGGGTCAGGGCGCCAAGAATATCGGCGGCGAGGTGAAAATACGCAGCCTCAAGAAAGCGCAGATGCTCTACGAGCGTGGCTATGTCGTCCTGCCCAACCCGACTGACCCGAACGTTATCAAGTCTTTCGAGAGAGGAGCTTTCAAGGAGTTCGAGCGTCACAGCCGGGTCGGCATGGTGACCGAGGAGTCGTTCGCCCAAAGAGTGGCCGAACTGCGCAAAGCGGGCGCCAAGTATATCTCGCTTAAGACGGGTGCCTATCGTCCGGCGGCACTGGCCCAGGCCATCAAGTATGCGTCGAAATATAAAATCGACGTGTTGACGGTTGACGGCGCGGGCGGCGGTACCGGTATGAGCCCCTGGCGGATGATGAACGAATGGGGCATCCCACCGGTGGAACTGCATTCGCTCACGTATCAGTATGCCAAGCAACTGGCCGACCGCGGCGAGCACTTGCCGGCAATCGTAGCGGCGGGCGGGTTCACCTTTGAGGATCAGATATTCAAGGGACTGGCACTGGGAGCGCCGTATGTCAAACTGATCGGCATGGCTCGCAGTCCCATTGCTGCGGCCATGGTTGGTAAGACGATCGGACGCACTATCAAGGAAAACCAGGTGCCGGTGTATGTCGAGCGGTTCGGTAACAGCGTCGATGAGATATTCGTAACGGCCGCCGAGCTCCGCAAGGAGTTGGGTGACGATGAATTTGAGAAGTTGCCAACCGGTGCCCTTGGATTGTATACTTATTATGAAAGGTTGGCCCAGGGTCTGCGCCAGCTTATGGCCGGCAGCAGAAAGTTCGGCTTGGAGCACATGACGCGGGATGATCTGGCGTCGCTGACACCCGAGGTATCGCAGGTCACAGGCATACCGTACGTGATGGACATTGATAAGGCCCAGGCGCAGGAAATACTCAATAGCTGACACTCTTCTCGGAGGGACGTTTCTAATGCGTCCCTCCGGGTACTCCGGGGCCCCAATCCAGGTGCCGTCCATACCTGGTGGAGGCAGCCTTTTGGCAGACACAGAGTCCGTCGGACACGGCTACCACGGATGGAGTCGGAAGCCACTTCAAGGAGTGAGCGGGTGTACCGATCGACCGCCGACCAGCAGTTCTGGTCTGCATTAGGATGGAATAAATAACTCGCGCTACAAGGAGATAGTATAGCGTGAAGGGTCGCAAGACGTCCATTGAGTGGTTGCTGCAGTCGCTTCAGGAACGAGCGAAGGAGCTGGAGTGCTACTACGCCGTTCAGGATGCATTGAACGTTCCCGATGTCTCGCTGGATGAAATCTGCGGCAAGCTGATTGAAGTTATACCACCCGGCTGGCAGCATCCGGAGACTTGCCGGGTTCGCATTAGTATCGGGGCCTCCACCTATTCCTCGCCCGATTTCGCCGAGACACCCTGGTCAATCAGTGCCGACATTCTTACCGAGGATCGGGTGGTCGGTTTCATTACGGTAGCTTACGCCGAGCAGATCGAGACCGAGACCGGCGGACCATTCCTGGACGACGAAACCCGGCTGCTTCGCACGATTGCCCGGCGGGTGGGCGCCTTCCTGAGCCAACGCCTTAAACGCAAATTGATCGAGGATTGGAACGCCACTGTCACCCAGGTGCCCAGACATGAGCGTTCCGAATGGCAGACCGCTCTGGACACTATCAGGGATACCAACCACGAGTTGTACCAGAACATTTCGCGCAAGATGCTCAATCACCTCTGCTGGACGGGCGTGCCCGAGGCGGAACAACTGCTGCGCTCGTTCTGGCCGGCCAAACTGAGTTTCGAAGACGACGATTACATCAGCGACTGGAACAGCCTGGGGCGGGACCAGGGCATCGGGTTCGCCTCCTACCTGGGCGCGCGCGTATTCGCGGTGGCGGAGGAGAACCTCGATGGTGATCAGATACTGAAACTCATCCAGACGTGGATACGTGAGGACAAACTTAGTTTTCTGGTGCAGTTAATCGGTCCCAATGTTCCCATGTCACAGGTGGCGGAGATAGTCCGACGGTATCACGAAATGTTGCAGGAGCCGTCGTTCGTGCCCACGGCGCGTTCACGGGGTGTGCTTATTTCGCTTATCCGTCGTTTTCTATCGGAACAAACAGGCTACGTGGACGTCATCAAGGAACTGATCACGATCGATGACTTCTACGATTTGCTGGAAAAATCGATCTACGGCCCTGACAGTCACGGCCGGCTGGGCGGCAAGAGCGCCGGATTGTACCTGGCCACGCAGATCATTCACAAAAAGGGCCCGAACTGTCCCGAACTGCAGGGGATCAAGATACCCAAGACCTGGTATATTCCGTCCGATGTTTTCTTTCACTTCATCCATCACAGCAATTTCGATGAACTGATAGAGCAGAAGTACAAACCGAGTCAGCAGGTTCGCCAGGAGTATCCATGTATCCTCCAGGCATTCAAAAGCGTCTCGTTCCCACCGGATATAACCCGGGGATTATCGGCGGCGGTCGACGATTTCGGAACCAGGCCGATCATCGTGCGCAGTTCCAGTCTGCTGGAGGACAGTATAGGGGCGGCCTTCTCAGGCAAGTACAAAAGTCTCTTCCTGGCCAACCAGGGCAGTAAACGTCACCGCTTGCAGGAGTTAACGGATGCCGTAGCCGAGGTGTACGCTTCGTCATTCAGTCCCGATCCGATCGAATACCGGGCGGACCGTGGCCTGCTCGATTACAATGAAGAGATGGGGGTTCTGATCCAGGAAGTGGTGGGCAAGAAAGTCGGCCGTTACTTCCTTCCGGCCTTCGCCGGAGTGGCTTTCAGTTGTAACGAATACCGCTGGTCGCCGCGCATTAAGCCGGAGGACGGCCTGGTGCGCATGGTCCCCGGCCTGGGGACGAGGGCTGTCGACCGACTCAGTGACGATTACCCCGTACTGATTTCACCGGGTCGGCCCAACTTAAGAACCAACGTCACGCCCGATGAGGTGCTGCGCTACTCGCCGCGCATGATTGACGTCATCAATCTTGAGAAGGCATGTTTCGAGTCAATTGATATCGAGGACTTCCTCAAGGAAGCGGGTGACAGTTTTGGACCGCTGAAAGATATATTCTCGGTATACCGGACGGACCACATCGGTGAGATTCCCATCACCGGGATAGATTTCGAGACCGACAAACCGCTGGCGACCTTCAACGGCCTCATTTCGCGCAAGCCGTTCGTTAAGCAGATGAAGATGATTCTGAAAACGCTTGAAGATACGATGGGATATCCGGTGGATATCGAGTTTGCTTCCGATGGTGATGACCTCTACCTGTTGCAGTGTCGCCCCCAGAGTTCCTCCGGCCGCAGCACGCCGGCATCGATTCCGATTAATATACCGCGGGAGAGGATTATCTTCACCGTTCTGCGCCACGTGTCAAATGGGCTCGTGCCGAATATCTCGCATATCGTTTATGTTCGCTCGCAGGGTTACCATGACCTCTCCAGCCGCTCGCGGATGGTCGATGTGGGGCGCGCCGTAAGCAAGCTCAATCGTCTCTTGCCCCGGCGACAGTTCATCCTGATGGGCCCCGGGCGGTGGGGAAGCCGGGGTGATATACGACTGGGTGTCAGCGTTGACTACTCCGACATCAACAACACCTCCATGCTGGTCGAGATCGCCCGGCAGAAGGGCGAGTATGTTCCGGAATTGTCGTTCGGCACCCATTTCTTTCAGGACCTGGTGGAGGCTCAGATTAAATACCTGCCTCTGTATCCCGACGAGGCGGATACGGTCTTCAATGAGGAATTTCTAACCGGTACCCACAATTTGCTGTCCGAACTGGTACCGGAACACGCGGACCTGGCTGATGTGATTCGCGTGATCGATATTCCGGCAAGCACCGACGGTATGTATCTGAGCGTGGCTATGAATGCCGATCTTAATCAAGCGATGGGCTATCTACAAAAGCCGACCGATACGTCCGCCGGAAAAGATACTCCATAACTGATGCGGCTTGGCACGCATGCCTGGCCACACCACGGTCTGTGTCCAAAGGCGGAGGGGATACAGTTCCCGCTTGCCGCAGCTCTTTTCTTTTGACCCCCAATGCCTCATTTGTCGATTCTTTGGGACAATCGCGCCGGTGCGAAACATCTCTACCCAGCCGGTCCGGATTCTGTTATGTTACCGATATTGGTATCAGGCAGTTAACCGGTTATTTTGACGAGGTCCAAAACTGAAACCCTGTTTCTTCGTGTCCGATTTGCACGGCGATACCGGCCGTTATCTCAAGCTGTTTGATTTGATCACTCAGCAACGTCCGGCCGCGGTATTTCTGGGGGGTGACCTGCTGCCGTCCGGCATAGGACAGATCTGCGCTGTGGACAGGCCTTATGAAGACTTCGTGAATGAATTTCTGGTGGAAGAACTCCTCGCCCTGAAAGAGAAACTCGGGCCGGAATATCCTGAGATATTTGTAGTCCTGGGCAACGATGACATCCGTGTTGAGGAACCAGCCATGCTGAAAGCTGCCGCGCGCGAGGTCTGGCACTATGCGCACATGAACCGCTTTAATCTTGGCCCATACCGGGTATACGGTTACGCCCATACGCCACCCAGCCCCTTTCAACTTAAGGATTGGGAGCGATACGATGTTTCCCGCTATGTCGATCCGGGATGCGTCTCGCCGGTTGAGGGCAGGCTGACGGTGCCGGTATCAGAACGCGAACTGATGTTCACTACGATTGCCGATGATTTGGATTTTTTGGCCGGCAAAGATAATCTTGCCGACGCGCTGTTTCTTTTTCACGCCCCTCCCTACGATACCAATCTTGACCGCGCCGCCCTTGACGGCAAGATGATCGACCATGTCCCGCTCGACGTTCATATCGGCAGCATTGCTGTGCGGCGTTTTATTGAGAAGCGGCAACCGCTGGTGACCCTGCACGGCCACGTGCATGAATCCGCCCGTTTGACCGGTTCGTGGCGGGAAAAAATCGGCCAGACGTGGTGTTATTCCGCGGCGCACGACGGGCCGGAACTGGCGCTGGTCACGTTCGATCCTGAACATCCCGAAAAAGCCGACCGGCAGTTACTTTGACCTCTGGCCCCCGTCACCTATCTTCAGCGGCCGAGCAGCATCGGTGGTTGCTCCGATTTTTACCGCGTAGCTGGTGCGCTTGGTGATATCGTCGTCAGTTATGATATGAACGTCCAAAAGACCGTCCGTGTAATACCCGGTTCGAAGATAGTTGATATTTGCCAGTGATTGACTCCATCCGTCCAGCCAGAGCAGTAATTTTTCCCGTTGCTCCTCGCTTCCCCGGAAGTGCAGCAGCAGATCTATATCGCTGGCAGGGCCGGCAGTGGCGTTTTTGGTGCTGCCGAGAATGTAGAAGCCTACCACGCCGTAGTGCTTGGCATCGAGGCGGGCGGCAATCTGCTTGGCTGCCTGCATGCGCCAGTGCCAATGGTTATCGCGCCGCACCTCGTCAACCTGCTCATAGGCCACCGGTTCCTCAGGCAGCTTGGGAGATCCCAGGAAACCGACCGCACGGTCAAGGTCGGCGTTCATCAAAATGTGTAACACCTGGCCGTTCGTCACCTTGGGGATATCGATCAGGCGTATTACCGGTTGCAGGTTGACACAGTCTGGAAGAACATCGGCCAAAATGTTCTCAGAACCGGTCAGGAACCGATGGTTGAACATGATCTTATCATCGTCGGGATAGAGCGGCAGATACCGAATATTGCCCTCCACCAGGTCCTGGAAAAAGTGAGTCCCGAACGAGAGATCCGGCAGATAGTTGCCTTTCTGGAAGGCCATCTCGATCAGCACGGAAGTGTTGCTGATGTCGGCATAGGTGACGCTGACACCGAGTCTGATATCTCCCCGGCTGCCCCACCGCCCCGGGCCCATGAGGATGAACTGCTGTTTGGGAAGGAGTTTGTTTAGTCGGCCGATAGTCCGGCCCACCTCCCGCATGGTGGCTTGATCGGATAGATTCTCGTATTCGCTCGGGTCAACATAAACGATATGAGTTATATCCGGTACCCGTCCGTTGGAAACGAAACGGTTGGCGGTGAATATCGTCTGGCCCAGGGGGATGTCCTGTGGAATGGGGGCCGGCGACGCGTAATCGGCGTGGCTCTGGGGACGGCACTGAAGCAAGTAGAGGTTCTTACCGTCGGAGGCAAACTCTATGTCGACCGGGTATCCCATAATTTCCTTAAGCGTATCCATCACCTTCTTGACCCGCTTGATGAACGGCGTGTCCGCTATCAGTCCCTCGAAAGTTGCCACCAGTTGGTCGTTATCGAAATCAACATCAAGGGCGGATGAGCTGTGGAAGAGGCCGTCTTCATATACGCTGAAGATTTTCTTGAACCCGGGATAGGCCGAATCCGTCTGCTTGAGAAACTCTCTCAGGGGAATCGAGACGAACCGGTTCTGTTCGAGATCAATGACGTCGATATATTTCGGAGAGTAGCGTATGACTTCATCGGGTGAGACGTTGACACGCATATCCGGCTGGCCGGGGGCGAGCAGAACCGGGTAGTCATCACTGAGCCGGTCCACCGCGCGCGTGCCCAGGCCGGGCACCAAACGTAACAGACCATCCTCCTGCTTGATAGCGGGTGACCAGCGGAACTCGTTGTTGGAGAAGGCGACACCGGCGAACGATGGCAGAAAATATCGGCCCACGTTGCGGCCGACAACCTCCTGAATCATGATACCCATCTCTTCTTTGAAGTCCAGGAGACCACGCTTATTACGGTACTCCATGGGGTCCGGTCCGAAGGTGGAGGCATAAACCTCGGCGATAGCATCCATGAGGGCATCGAGCCGTTCGGCCTTGGTGCCCTGGTTGGCCAGAAAGAGGCTCTTGTATTTGCCGGAGAAGGATGAATCCAGACTGTCCTCGAGCAGACTGGAACTCCTGACGATGATCGGATTGGTGCCGAAGTCATCAAGCGCCATGGACAGGCCCTTGATTATGTCAGCCGGGAACTTCGCCGTTTTGAACGACTGCTCGACGTGCGGATACTCCAGGCGAATCTGGTCGACTTCCTTGTACTTCTGTGCCACGACGTCATCGAAATTATTGTAGTGCATGAAATGAAGGAGCACGTCAGTGGTTATATACCACGTTTTGGGCACCTTGATGGAGGCCATGAAGCCATCGTTATTGAAGTAGTTTCTGAGAACGAGGTTGGCCAAAAACAATCCCGACGCCTTGCCGCCCAGTCTGCCGTGACTTTCGGTGCTGAAAATAGTCTTCTCGAGAAGCTGGTAGAAGTCATCGATATTCAGAAAGTCCTTGGCGATACTGACGTAGCGCAGGTCGGCGGAGAAAAACCGGCAAATTAGGGAGACATAGATTCCGGTCAGATTTGGTGATTTGATGTCCGTCTCGGCAACGTCGAGAAAATGGATGCGCCTGATGGCATCGGTAATCTCAGCTATGGGCAGGTTTCGATTGACCACCTGGACCAGGAAGTTGAGTTTGTCCTCCTGTATCCATCTATGAATCAGTTCCAGAATGGCCCGGTCATTAAGATTGTCCGCCGCCATAGCGAAAATGGGGCCGCCGAAATCAGTCGATGAATCCACGTCGAAGTGAGAACTGGGGCGATTCCAGTCTTCACCGTTGTCCTGCGTCAGTGACCTGCGGGAGTAGTTCATGGTTTCGGCGTATTTCTCAGCTTCGGCAATGCCGCTCCAGCAAAGGTGATTGAGAATCTTGCGGGCGATTTTCTCATACAGGCTGCGGTCTGTCAGCTTGATCATCTTGATGATGGTGGACCACTCGCCTTTTTCTTTGCTGTCAACGTCTTGCGAGGACGTCTCCAGCTCCTGTATAATCTGGCGGATGCGACGCTGCTGAATACGGTCACCGAGATGTTCGGCGATGGTGTGGATGAGCTTGGTTTCTTCCTTCAAAAAGTGACCGTGGTCGTCAGATGGCATTTCCACCGCATAGTAGACGCTCAGGGTACCCAGCACCGACTTGTCGACAATGACATCGGCCGACTGAAACCACTCGGATTCAAGGAAATCTTTCGAATGATACTCCTTGCCCTCGAAGGTTATTTTGGCCTGGCAAACATCGCTATACTGCCAGCCGGGAGGAATGGCCTCGATTACTTTCAGGAAAATGGAATCGAGCGGCTCGTCTATATCTTTGAGAATTTCATCTATCTTATATAAACAGTTAAGCTCTTTGGCCCTCTCCTGAAGGGAAACTATCAAGTGGTCTATTGATTTCTTCTTATTGATCATTTTAGAATTACTCCACGGCCGGTTCGCCCGTCCACCTTGATAGTGAGTGGATTTTCAAGATGTACGTGTCTGACAAACTGTGCCCTGGATTCCTCCTTCTGGTTCTCAAGCCATTGCCAATCGATCGCCGGTGCGGCGGTGTGTTTAACCATAATATAGCAAATTTTGAAGCTGGTGAGATTATGAAAAAAGTGCGAACCCTGACTTAAATCAACATTCATTGTCGGCAGGGTGGCCTCGATTATAGCGGCGCTGCCGGAGATATGGCTCCAGATGACCGGAATACCCAGCCACGGATCGGAGCTTCCCCACCGGCCGTAGCCGATCAGAAGGTACTTTCGTCCGGCTTCAATCAGTTGCTGATTGATGATTCCCAGTTCTCTCGCGATTGTCCGAGTGTGTTTTGCCTCGAAACTGTCCGGCATGACGTATACGATATCTTCGATATCACTGGTAATGCCGTTTCCGAGAGCTTTGTCCGAGGCGGCCAGCACCCGGTCATCCGAAAATTCCTCCGCCGCGACCGTGACCTGTTCTTTCGAGACGACCATCGGGCGCATCTGAAGAAACCCGAGATGGGCTGTCAGGCCTGTGGATGTATCGAGCGTCACGGCAAATTCGATCTCCACCTCACTGCCGGCCACGGCTTCACAGCGGCGCAACAGAGCTTTCACCAGATCGTTGAGAGGAAGCACGTTGTCGGCCAGGATGGGTGCGAAAGTCATCACGCGCGGTCCGTCCGGTCCGATACCGGTAACCAGGCGATCATCCTGCGGCCGGTAAGTGGAGGCGAGATTCTTCAGGACGCCGTCGCTTTCCGCCTGTTTCAAGCCGGCCCCGGTCAGGTACTCGGTTTCGGCAATAGGATTGTATTCGGGTGGTTCGCCCATGTTGACCGCCCAGAAGCTGGTCTGCGTCGTTTTCAGAAGTTCACCCATAGAGCCGACCACCGGCATCAAGCGGGGGAAGGAGGGCGAGTAGCTCCAGGCCAGGCCCCCATCGACAATCGTTTTCCCCAGGCCAAGGGCCAACTCCACCACACCGTCTTCGGCTCCTGCCCGGCCCATCGGATAGAAATTGTATGACCGCGCCACGCCGGAAAGGTGCGGATAGAACCGGTCATCGAACCGCCGGCCGATTACCTCCTGGATAATGACCGCCATCTTCTCCTCGGTCTGGGACTTGCCCAGCGCCTTCATGTACTGTCTGGCGCCTTTGAAGAATACGGAAGCGTAGACGAACTTAATCGCTTCCACCAGGACCTGGAAGCGGCTCTCTTTGGATGTCTGGTTGTTGGGAATCATCTTGGTTTCATAGACGCCGGCAAACGGCTCGTACATGGCGTCTTCGAGCAGGCTGGAGGAACGCACGGCCAGGGGGGTGTGGATCGCCTGGCTGAGGGCCATCAGATCACCGACCATCTCGGCGGGCAGTTCCGCCTCCTGAAAAGCGTGAGCGATGACGTCATCGGAGGCGTCGGACATTGCCACATCATATAACTGGTTTTGCTGCATGAAACGGTCAAAGATGTCGGTGGCTATGACGGTGAAGCGGGGGATGTTGGCGGTCATGCTGTCGAAAGTGCCGGTCGGGAAATGCTCGGCGAGAGTGTCTCTCATGACTACCAGACCGGAGGCTTTACCACCGATAAAACCGGAACCGATACAGGTGGCGATTTCGAGATGGTCAAAAAACTTCCGATCGAAGGCCGGAAGTTGTTCTGATGATATCTTAATGTGCTTTTCTGTCATCACCGAGATCCCATGTGACCGGCAGGCCTTGGTCTGTGTGAAGCGAAAGTACCATGATTGAGAGAGACTACTTTATATCCAACCTCTGATACGGCAGGCTTCGGCCACTTTGGCCACGCCGAAGAAATGGGCGGCTTCACGCATGCTGATCTGCCGTTTCCGGGCCAGTTCGTAAACATTGATGAAGGCCGAGGTCATCTTGACGTCGAGCTTGCCAAACACCTCGTCCCGGCTCCAGTAATAGTTCATATTGCTCTGCACCTGTTCAAAATAGCTGCAGATCACGCCTCCCGAGTTGGCGATGAAGTCCGGTATTATCAAAATACCTTTCTCGTTGAGGATGACGTCGGCATCGGTCGTGATAGGAGCGTCGGCGCCCTCGGCAATAATCTTCACTTTCGGATTGATGGAGCCGACGTTTTCGGCGCCGATCTGGTGTTCAAGGGCAGCCGGGACCAGGATATCGACTTCCTGCTGCATCCAGGCATCACCGGGCAGCACTTCACAGGAAATGCCTTCGGCCTTTTCTTTGTCGATTTCACCGAATTCATTGGTGATCAAAAGCAATTGTTCCAGGTCGAGACCGTCGTCTTTCCTGAATGAATAAGGCTTCTGGTCGGTTTGATTCCAACAGGAAACGCAGGTGACTTTACCGCCGATCTGCGTGTACAGTTTGATTACGCTCTGAGCGACATTGCCGAAACCCTGAATGCTCATGGTGGTATCCTGAGGCCGGAACTCTTTGCGCCGGAGCGCCTCCCGGAGCATATAAACCAGGCCGAAACCGGTGGCCTCACGCCGGCCGAGCGAGCCGCCGACACTGACCGGCTTGCCGGTGATAAAACCCGGATACCTGCCGTTGGTGAGGGTCTCATATTCGTCGAGCATCCAGACCATATGCTGGGGGTTGGTCATTATCTCCGGTTCGGGAATGTCGCGGACCGGTCCGATATTGCTGAACATCTGCCTGACCCAGCCGCGGCAGAGTTCTTCCTGCATCCGGCCGCTGAGAGTGTGAGGATCGCACGGTACTCCACCCATGGCGCCGCCGAGCGGGATTTCAACCACGGCGCATTTCCAACTCATAGACATCGCCTGCGCCCTAACCTGGTCAATCGTTTCCATGGGGTGGAATCGGATACCACCCTTGCAGGGGCCCCGGGCGTCGTTATGCTGTACCCGAAAGCCTCGATAGACCTTGACGGTGCCGTCGCCAGTATGCACCGGAATTGCGAACTGGTACTCTCGCATCGGCTCACGAAGGAACTGTCGGGATTCATCGCTCAGGTCCAGCCGCTCCGCGGCTGTGTCAAAATGACTCTGCGCCAGTTTAAAGGGATTTATTTTATCCGTGGCCATGCTTGGTGCCTTTCTTACTTGTCTTACCTTCCCGTGAAATCCCCAATAAAGAAGATTTGCTTTTATGACAGTCGGTTGCCAAGCTGCCCTGCCGCCGTAAAAGGCAGGCGGCACACCGGCCATCTAAGTCCTACATGAGGATAATATCACGCTTGTATTTTATTGTCAATAACAGAGATATAGCAATCGGCCGATTGCCGGCCGAGGGCGGGATTTATTGCTTTCGGTCCGGGGGCTTGATGTGTTATTATTGCCTAACCCAACGAAGGATATGAGAACTTGGCCAAAGCGTTTGACATTCAACCGACCCACCTGCCGGAGATTAAGATCATTATCGCCGACGAAAGGAAACTGTTTCGTCAGGGACTCATCTCTTTGTTCGCAACCGAACTGGGCATCCTGGTTGTCGGCGATACCGGCGACGGCATCGAGGCGGTCAAACTGGCCTCGGCCAAGAAACCCGATGTGGTGGTTCTCAATCTTCATCTGGCCTCTCTCAACGGCGTCGGGGCGGCGAAAAGGATGCGTAAAGGTACGCATCAGCCGGATTTCGTTTTTCTATCTACCCACCACAACGAACTGCTGATGAAAGAGGCCTTCGCCCTGGGCGCCCGGGCCTATTTGATCATGTCCTGTGATTTCAAGGAACTGGTGTTTGCTATCCGCAAAGTTGCTGCCGGTGACTACTACCTGACCGGTCCCGCCGGGCGGGACATGGCCCTGGAATACATCGGGGCCACGGCACCATCAGAAGATAGCGCCATCAATATCCTGACCCGCAGCGAGCAGGAAATATGTCGTCTTCTGGCCGATGGTCTTTCTACCAAGGAGGTTGCGGCCAGACTGCACATCAGCATTCGGACTGCCGAGACCCACCGCGCCTCGGTGATGAAGAAGATCCGGGGCAAGAACGTGACGGACATAGTAAAGTTCTGTATTCGCAACGGCATAATCAGAATCTGATTAATATTCCCCAATACCAGTATTTCATTGTAGAAACATACGGGTAAATATCGTTCTATCTACGTAATTATACGTATTTACAACTCTTGGATAGTCTGTATATAGATAGTGGTCCATATATAGACTGATTGGTCAATCTAATCAGTGGTCTTTGTCAAGGTGAATGATATGGGAGATATTTCCCGCTGACAGAAATTGAACTCACCGGCCTCGTTGAGTTCAGCAACTACGGAGGCTTTTTTATGTCACTATTTGTAGAGAATTTCATGGCTGAGGTCCGAGCCAAGAATCCCGCTCAGCCGGAATTTCATCAGGCGGTTGAAGAGGTTGCTGCTTCCCTCGCGCTGATTCTGGATAAACACCCGGAGTACAGCAAGGCGAAAATCCTTGAGCGTATCGTGGAACCGGAAAGAGTCATTATGTTTCGTGTTCCCTGGATGGACGACCAGGGCAATTATCATGTCAATCGCGGTTTCCGCATTGAGATGAACAGCGCCATCGGCCCCTACAAGGGCGGCCTGCGTTTCCATCCGTCGGTCAACCTGGGCATCCTGAAGTTTCTTGCTTTCGAGCAGGTCTTCAAAAACAGCCTGACCACGTTGCCGATGGGCGGTGGTAAGGGCGGATCCGATTTTGACCCCAAGGGCAAGAGTGATGACGAGGTCATGCGCTTCTGCCAGAGTTTCATGATGGAACTTTACCGGTACATCGGCCCAAATACTGACGTGCCCGCTGGCGATATCGGTGTCGGTGGCCGTGAGATCGGTTTCATGTTCGGAACTTATAAGAAAATCCGCAATGAGTTCACCGGCGTATTGACCGGTAAGGGGCTCAACTGGGGCGGCTCGCTGATCCGTCCGGAAGCGACCGGTTACGGCGCCGTTTACTTCGCGGCCGAAATGCTGGCCACGCGCGGCGAGACGCTGGAAGGCAAGACCTGTCTGGTGTCCGGCAGCGGCAATGTTGCCCAGTACACGACCGAGAAGATTCTGGATTTGGGCGGTAAGGTAGTGACCCTGTCTGACTCCGGCGGCTATGTTTATGATCCGGCCGGTCTCGATCGTGAGAAACTTGCCTTTGTCATGGATCTTAAGAACGTCCGCCGCGGCCGTATTTCCGAGTATGTGGAAAAATACAAAGACGCCACCTACACCGCGGTCCAGACGACCATCCACCACAACCCGCTGTGGGATCACAAGGCTGACTGTGCTTTCCCGTCGGCCACCCAGAACGAAATCAACGAAGTCGACGCTCAGAACCTGGTGAAAAACGGCGTCTATGTGATTTCCGAAGGGGCCAACATGCCGACCACCCCGGAAGGCGTCAATGTCTTTTTGGATGCGAAGATTCTCTACGGTCCCGGCAAGGCTGCCAATGCCGGCGGCGTGGCCGTTTCCGGTCTTGAGATGTCTCAAAACAGTATGCGGTATTCCTGGTCACGTGAAGAGGTTGACCGCAAGCTGCACGGCATTATGAAGAGCATTCATGCCTCCTGCGTCCAGGCTTCCGAGAAATACGGAACGCCCGGCAACTATGTCAACGGCGCGAATATCGCCGGTTTCATAAAGGTTGCCGATTCGATGTTGGATCAGGGCATTTATGGATAATTGATCTTACCCTCCCCCTTCTTTAAAACGGAGCAGACGGGTTCTGCTCCGTTTTTTTGTACCGGAGACCTGCCCGGCGGAAGGGTGTCCAAGAAAACAATGGCGCGTTAGCGTAGAATGTCTATACTTAGGTACTATGAAAAGGACCTTTTGAATCTCGGTTTGACTTAAAGACCTGTATGGAAAAACTCAATTACGGACAGATTAACGGTAGACTCACCGACCGGTTCATGAAATTCCACCAGTTGATGCGGCACCGGGTGCGGGATATTCTCATGATCTCCAGCCTGTATGATTCGTTTATCCTCGGTGAAGAAGCCGGCTTGTACGAAATGCTGTTCAACGAATACATGGAACTCAACCTGTCCGATCCCCCGGAAATTACCCGCGTCTCCAGTGGCGAGGCAGCCCTGGAACTGACCGGTTCCGGACGGAAATTCGATCTGATAATTTCCACTCCGCACCTGGAGGATATGCACGCCCTGAAGTGCATCAGCCAGCTGCGTGAGTCCGGGATCGACGTGCCTATCGTGATGCTCACCTATGATTCTCGAGAGTTGAATGTTCTGATGATGAACAATCAACTGTCGAATGTCGATCGGGTGTTTATCTGGCAGGGTAGTTCGCGAATTCTGCTGGCGATAATCAAATGTATCGAGGACTCTCTCAATGTTGCGCACGATACCGAAATCATCGGCGTACAGAGTATTATCCTCATCGAGGACAACGTCAAGTTCTATTCTTCGTATCTGCCGCTGATTTACACGCAGTTAATGATCCATTCGCAGAACGTAATCGGGGAAAGTCTGAACCTTTCACACAAGATTCTGCGCATGAGGGCGCGGCCCAAGATTCTGCTGTGCGAGAATTATGAGAAAGCCTGGGAGTTGTTTGAAACCTACCACGAGACGGTTCTGGGTGTAATTTCCGATGTCAGTTTTCCGCGCGGCGGCGCGATAGATACCACGGCCGGGATAGAGTTCGCCCGCAATGTCAAACGGATCCACCGCGATATCCCCATTCTGCTGCAGTCCAATAACCCGCAGGCGGAGCCGCTTGCTCGCCAGGTCGGGGCATCGTTTCTCCTTAAAAACTCGCCGCGACTTCTGTACCATCTAAAGAAGTTCATCAAGAAGTATTTCAGTTTCGGTGACTTCGTTTTCTACCTGCTCGATGGCACCGAGATAGATCGCGCCCATGACCTTCATGAACTCGAAGCAAAACTGAGCACTATTCCCGATGAAAGTCTGGAGTTCCACGCCGAGCAGAATCATTTCTCCAACTGGCTGAAAGCGCGGACCGAATTCTACCTGGCGCACAAACTTCGGCCCCAGAAAGTCTCCGATTATGAATCGCTTGATGCTCTTCGGCAGTCTCTGATAACTTCGCTGCGCGAGTATCACATCGCTCTGCACCGCGGGATCGTGGCTGATTTCGACCCCAAGACTTTTGACCCCAAGGACGGTTTCACCCGTATAGGCGGCGGTTCGCTGGGAGGGAAGGGCCGTGGTCTGGCTTTTCTCGAGGCGTTGATAAACATGTCCGGTATCAGTGATGAATTCGAGGGAATCAATATCTCCATCCCGACGTCAATAATCCTGGAAACGGATGTTTTCGATTCGTTCCTGGATGACAACGACCTTGGCGATTTCGCTCTGGAGACCAGCGATAATAGTGAGATTCTGAAGAAGTTTCTCAGTGCCAGCCTGCCGAAGCATGTCGAGGACTGGCTACGGGATATTCTGAAAGTCGTTGACTACCCCCTGGCGGTGAGGTCGTCGAGTCTCCTGGAAGATTCGCAGTACCAACCGTTTGCGGGCGTGTACGAAACCTGCATGATTCCCAATAACAATAATGATCTTGAGGTGCGTCTGGGTGAGTTGATCGTTGCCATCAAGCGCGTCTATGCGTCGACTTTCTACCAGAAGGCCAAGCGGTATATCGAGGCCACGCCGTACCGGCTGGAAGAAGAGAAGATGGCCGTTATCATTCAAAAGCTGGTGGGCAACCAGCACGGTCACAGATTCTACCCGGATATCTCGGGGGTGGCTCGCTCGCACAACTTCTACCCGGTGAGTCCGCTGAAGTCAGACGACGGCATCGTTTCGGTCGCTCTCGGCCTGGGCGCAATCGTAGTGGAGGGGGGACTGACAATCAGGTTCTGTCCCAAGTATCCCCGGCACCAGATACAGTTTTCCTCGGCCGACGACATGATCAAATACTCCCAGCGCGAGTTCTACGCGCTTGATATTCCACCCCGGGATGTGAGGCCGGACTACACCCGGCCGACGCCGTTGCTCCTGCTGGGATTAGACGTAGCCGAGAAGGACGGCACGCTAAAGTCGGTCGGCTCTATTTACTCGGTCGATAACGATTCGATTTCTGACGGCATATCCCGAGACGGGGTGCGGCTGATAAGTTTCGCGCTGATTTTGAAACATGATTATTTTCCTCTGGCCGCTATTTTGGACCGTGTACTCGAGATCGGACGGATGGGTATGAGCGCCCCGGTGGAACTGGAATTCTCCGTCAAATTGCCACCGTCACCCGACCAGTTGCCGGAATTCCATTTCCTGCAACTTCGCCCGATGGTCGTAAGTCACGAGCAGGAACAGATAGATATTGACGGCGTGCCGAACGAGCAGCTTATCTGCCGCAGTTCCCAGGTGCTGGGGAACGGGAGAATCGATGACGTTTTCGATATCGTCATGGTGGATGTGGAAAAATTCGAACGGTCGAATATGGTTGAAATTGCCGGGGAGGTGGCGCGATTCAATATCGAACTGACCCAGGAAGACAGACCCTATTTGCTCTTAGGGATCGGCCGATGGGGTTCGGCGGATTCATGGCTCGGTATTCCCGTGAACTGGGATGAGATTTTCGGTGCCCGGACGATTGTCGAAACCGGCTTTAAGGATATCAAGGTCACACCGTCCCAGGGGACGCACTTCTTTCAGAATATCAATGCCTTCCACGTGGGATATTTTACCGTTAGCCAGGATACGGATATAGAGTTCGTTGATTGGGACTGGCTGATGTCGTGCACGCCGGAGAAGCAGCGCAAGTTTACGCGCCGGCTGAAGTTTGAAAAACCGCTTGAGATTCGTATGAATGGCCACACCGGCGAGGGAACCATCATCAAACCCCAGACCTGATCGGCACTTGTCACTAACTCGATTTTTCATATAATGCAAAGCAATCTCCGTCGGATGAGAACGGGGATGCTTCACAATTACAGCGTGTCTCTTCCGGGCCACCGAATCTGGTTATCGTGCGTTTTGTGATGTGCCCAACAAATACAAATTGGATTGACCGACCAGGTCGCCGTGTCCCCTTGACAGAGTCTAAAAATAGCAGTAAAATAAGCATCACAATTGTGAAAAACATCACAAGTGAGGTCGGTGTAGTATTTGTTGGGAAGCCCAATTCCGGTATAAGGTGGAGATAGTTTCATGAAACGTGCAATAGTAACAGTTCTCGTCATCGGCGTGGTCCTTATCGTTGGCGGATTTGCCCTGTGGTCGGACATGATTAACAAGATGCTCCCGTCGGTAAGCCGTCCGGGCGATGTGACTTTCGTGTCGGACACGCTGTCGGCTGACCAAATCAGTCAGGTCGGAGTTGAACTGAGCGCCGCTTATGGTCAGGAATTTCCGCATATCGAGCGTTTCAGGCAGGCCGGAATAACCACCTATGAAGGCCCCGGGACCTGTTTGACCTGCCACGAGAAGATCACCTATGAGGAAATCGCCACTGGTGAGACCAAAAGCGAAGACCTGATGCGGAACCTGACAACCTCGGTGCACTATCGTTTTTATTCCACCAAACATCCTAATGTGTACGGTTTCAACGGCAAGCTGGCTGATGATTTTCGTATGGGCAAGATAAACCGTCCGTGCCCCATGCCGGGATCGTTTGCAATGACGGCCTGGGCCGCGCCGGTCATTCTTGAAAGTGGCGATACGCTTTCCGAAGGTTGTGGTCAGTGCCATATCGGCGGTCAGCCGACGGCGCCGCTGGGAGAGATGATGCCCGGCTACCGGACCAAACAGAATGAAAAGGACGCCATTGACTGCCTTATCTGTCATTCGGTCGGCTACGATATGAACCGCAAGCAAGTGGTCCGGGATACCGAGGGACAATGGTACTGGGACCAGGATCGCTCCATGCAGGCCGCCCTGTCGGTAACAACCCCGACCTCGCAGACCTGCCTGCGTTGCCATCAGCACAATCTTGGCGGTGACATCTATATCGACGAGGCTGATTCCTCGTTCCATGAAAGCCTGGTAAACGCCGGGTACAGCCGGCCCCGGGTCAAGCATCCGGGCAGTAAGCGTGGCACCCCGTATACACCGTCGTGGGACGTGCATGCCGCGGCCGGCCTGAGTTGTATCGAATGCCACTCGACCCAGGGCCATTATATCGCCAAGGGCACCCACACCACGACCATGATGGCCAACGACCTGCCGGAGGTCGAGGTTTCCTGCGAAAGTTGCCATAGCGCAACACCTCACAAGGAGGACAAACAGTGGGCGGATGCGTACAACGACCATGTTGAAAAAATCGCCTGCCAGACCTGTCATATTCCGAGCCTGCATGAAGACAACACCACCATCCGGGATTTCAACAAGCCGGTCTTCGAGGAGCATCCCGGTATTTACGTCTACGATGACACCCGCAAGGAGACCGAGCCGGGCAAGGGTATAATCTATGCCTGGTGGAACGGTGACGGTACTTTCCTGGGCAATCCCATCGGCGATAACCCCAACGGCAAGAATCTCTACAGGTTCTATAATCCTGGTAATGTCTGGCCGGAGTTCACCGATTTCGATTACGCCGGGTGGTATGAAGAGACCATGCGACCGATAGCGCAGAATGGTCGTCCGTCGAAAGTCTATCCCATGAAGCTGTTCAACGGTCGTCAGCATGTCGACCTGCAGAACATCGGTCCCTTCGGAGGCATGTACTTGCCCTACAATCTGCCCACATACTATATGACCGGTGATCCCGACAAGGCGGCGGCCAGGGAGATGGAGCACCCGATGATGAAGCAGATGTACGGCTGGATGTTCGATGTCTACATGATGGACGAATTCATGCGCTTCATGAATATCGACGGTTGGAACCGGTCTGCTTACGATGACGCTGCCAATATCCGTAGAGTTGAAGCCCGCTGGATTCCGCAGAATGCACTGTTGGAGATCAGTCACGCGGTTCGCAAAAACTGCGCCCTGACATGCAAAGGTTGCCATACAACCGGCGGCATTATGGATTTCAAGGCTTTGGGGTACGATGCCGAAGAAATTGAATCCCTTCGGGAACCGAGATACTGAAACGGTGACAGCAGTCACGGTTTCGGTGCCCGGAGCAAAGCGATGGGCGAGCTTAAAGAAGTATTATGCGTTCGGACGTTCCGCCATACCGTCACCCGAACTCTTGGGGTGCGTACGCAATGGTTGGGCGCGGTCGGCCAAGTCGACGTGAATGCATCGCCGCAAGGCGCTACCTACAAACAATTTAACGTAAGCCTTAAATTGGTGTCAAAAGTTGGTGGCACAGCTGGGTCGATTCTCGGTCCACGAATCCAGTATGGCGTCCTCATCGTGTCTTTCAATATGCCCCAAGACACATTTATCAGTTGACAAGTCCACGAAATGGATTATCTTAGATGCGTATTGAAATGCAGGCCTGAAATACGAACTACGGGCCGAATACTACCGCAGGAGGAATTAGGTATTCGTAGAATAGGTATCTTGTAGGATTAGAACGCTTCCGTATTACTTCTTTCAAGTCAAGTAACACTACATTATCGAAACAGATTCATCGCCGCGTGCTTTGATGCGAACAAGGTACATCACACACTTGAGTTGATTGACTGTTGGCCCTGCTGAACTGAAATAAACGCGGGCCATGTATACAGACAGGTAACGCATCACGCTTCTATAGCAACCCGCACCGATTGCACCGTCGAACTTACTTCAATATATATGCTCGTCAGATAGCCGGGTGTTCGTGTGTAAACACGCACCGGCATTGTGACCGTTATGGTCACAAGAACCAATAGAGGAGTTATGGTTATGCGCAAGATTGGGGTAACGTTCTCGATTGCCGTGTTGCTGATTGGGATAATTTTAGTTTTTGGTCAGACCATATCTTATGGTATGCCCGACGCCGAACGAGGCAGTACAGTACGTATAATGCCGTTGGGCGATTCGATAACGCGTGGTGGCGGCAGTTCCGGTGAGGTCGGTTATCGCCGACCCCTGTATCACCATCTGGTGAATCTCGGATACGATGTTGAGCTTACCGGCAGCCTGCTCAACGGTACTCCACTGGATTTTGACCGCGAGCACGAGGGGCATGGCAGCTACCGGGCAGACCAGATTGAGGATACTGTTTACACCTGGCTCACCAGCCATCCTGCGGATATTATCCTATTGCACATTGGCACTAACGATATCGCCGGTGGCAATCAGGATGTAGCCGAGGTTGAGGGGATACTCGATGAGATTGATCGCTGGGAAATAGACCACGATGTAGAAATCATCGTTATTATCGCGAGGATCATTCTTCGCTATGACGGCATTGATCAACTCACGAGAACTTTCAACCTTGAGGTTGAGGCGATGGTTAACGACCGGATCGCCAGCGGTGATGACCTGGTGCTGGTGGATATGGAAAACGCTCTGGAGTATCCCACCGACCTCCGCGACGGAGTCCATCCCAACGATATAGGCTATGTCAAGATGGCCGGCGTATGGTTTGACGAACTCGAGCAGATTCTGCCGACGCCAACGATACCATCGGATAACCCGGCTGTGTCCAACGTAGACCTCACGGCAACGTCGCCCATGAATGCCTCCAGCGATGACCTCGAGTGCTCGTACACGCTGGAAGGTGATGCCACCACGGCGGCCGTGGCCTGGTATACGGACGATGTACCGATGATGGAGTTCTATCTGCCGATTGAGGGTGGTATGGACAACTGCATAGCCGACTATTCCGGTAACGGACAAACTATCACAGCTACCAGCCTGCCGTCGTTTGCCTGGCGCTCCGGCGAGGGACATGACGGTCAGGGAGCGCTGGCTTTCGACCCCAGCTTCTGTCTGAACGCCGGTGAATGCTTCCCGTTGTCTTCGTCATATACAAAAGTCGCCTGGGTCAATCTGCAGGACACGGCCAGCAATAATATCATTTCAAGTCAGGATATTGCCGGCGGGCACGTGCTGTATGTGTCTATCTCCCAGGGCTTCCGACTAAGTTCGGGTCAGAACGGTTCCTGGAACATGGTGCAGGACCCGGTTCCGCTGGAATTCGACACCTGGTACCATGTGGCGGTCACTTTCGATTACAGCACAGGCCTGATGGTATTGTACAAAAATGGTGCCATTGTCGATCAGGTCACGGTACCGGTGGAACAACGTGACATCACCGATGCCACCGTACTGGTCGGTGCCTTTGCCAACTCGAGTCAATGGGAAGGATTGATTGACGAGGCGCGGTTATACGGCAATGCCCTTTCTGAGGAGCAGATTGCCGCCCTTTACGCCGGTCCCAACGTCATCAAATTTACCGAGACCACGGTTGATGAGACATGGCAAGCCGAGGTAACGCCGTTTTCCGATATCACCGCCGGCGACTCTGAAATGTCCAATACTCTCACGGTAGGCGATCCCGAACCCTGGGTGGACAATGTGGTCCTGGCCGCTACCTCGCTGAACAATCTGACCACGGATGACCTGGTGTGCACTTACGAACTTCACGGTACAGCTATTACCACAGCTACGGCCTGGTATCGCGATGCCGCGCCATTCATGATGCTTTACCTGCCTTTCGAGGGCGGCGATATAAATTGCCTGCTGGACCTGTCCGGCAGTAACAATCACACTATTCCTTCCGGCGCAGCGCCGGTCTGGTATGCGGACATGGGGCATGATGGCCTTGGGGCTATCTCGCTGAATATCTCCGCGTCGGGGCAGTTTCTGGATGCCGGCGAGTGTTTCCCCACCGGGAAGTCATACACGAAAGCCATGTGGGTTCAGCGAACCGGCAGCGG
>JAUXCD010000097.1 GCA_030619085.1 Candidatus Zixiibacteriota bacterium | reverse complement strand
CTGGCGGACATTATCGACCTGACCTTTCTGGCGGATTTCATTTTCAAGGGCGATATATCGATGCCGGCCTGTCCGTAAGAGTTGGCTGTGCCGGACAATGCCTATCTTCAAGTCGCTTGACGAATTACTACCCGAAACGTCTTAGATGGTGAGAAATAGGCCCGGCTAACAGACTCAAAACGGCCAAGCCCGGGTGGAAATAAGGACTTTGAAAAACGCCCCGGCATGACTATATTGGCCCGACTCATGAACTTGACTAACCTTAGAAAAATCACCCCGGTTGCCCTTGCTTTCGCGCTTGGGCCGCTGTGTGAAACGGCTCTGGCCCAGCCCCCCGAAGCTATTTTCCGCCTTGACCGCCTGAACGCCCTGATTACTATCATCCTGTTTTCATTTTTCATTTTGCTGTATACCCATTGGGCCAAGCAGGGCAAGCCGCTTTTCCTTCGCAAAATTCCCGGTCTGGACGCAGTCGAGGAGGCCGTCGGTCGCGCCACCGAGATGGGCAGGCCGGTGCTTTTTATACCGGGCATTGATGAGCTGGACCAGATTGAGACTATCGCCGGGATTTCAATTCTGGGGCGGGTGGCCAAAATCACCGCCCAGTATGACACCCCGCTGGTGGTCCCGGTCCGCTATCCGCTGGTTTTGGCGGCCGGACAGGAGGTGGTCAAGCAGGCGTATATCGAGATGGGCAAGCAGGACGCTTATGACGAGGACACCGTCCTCTATGTGGCCGGCGAGCAGTTCGCTTTCACGGCCAATGTCAATGGCTATATGATGCGGGAACGCCCCGCTACCAATATCTACATGGGGGCTTTTTTCGCCGAGTCGCTGCTTCTGGCCGAAACCGGCAACGCCGCCGGTTCGATTCAGATTGCCGGAACCGCTCGACCTGAGCAGCTTCCCTTTTTCATCGCCGCCTGTGACTATACGCTGATGGGCGAAGAACTGTTCGCCGCCTCGGCGTACCTTTCCCACGAGCCGCTGATGCTGGGTGGTTTGAAAGGGCAGGACCTCATCAAGGTTCTGATAATTGTCTGCATCTTAATCGGTTCGATCCTGGCCACATTCGGGTACGGTGAGACCTTCATTGAGTGGTTCAACGCGGTGTAGGGGAAGGTTAAGAGATAAGGAATATGAAAACCGGAGTACCAGTAGCAGTTTCGTTTGTGGCCGGTCTTATCATGGTTGTCTCGTTTTTCTTCAATGAAGAGACGACCAAGGTTGGGGGGCTTTCCCAGGAATTGCTTAACTGGCTGATTATAGTTGGTGGTTTCACGCTTCTTCTGGGTGTGGTGTCGATAACGCGCGTCAACTGGTCCGGTGTCCGGCAGAAAAAAGAAGGCTGGATATACAAGGTATTCACGCTGATATCGATTTTCGCCATGGCGTTGCCGTCGCTGCTTCCCGAATCCTGGTCACCGCTGTTTGGCCGTTCGGCCGGATCGATTTACGACTGGCTGTTTGTATATTTGCAGGCGCCGATGATGGCCACGATGTTTGCGACGCTGGCGTTTTATATCGCGTCGGCGGCCTATCGCGCTTTCCGGGCACGCAGCGCCGAGGCCACCCTTCTTCTGATCACGGCCACGCTGGTGATGCTCTGGCGCGTCCCCATGGGAGAGGCGTTTCTCAATCTCTTCCCGGGTGACATTCCCGCATGGCTCAATACCTACATCATGAACGGCGCCAACCTGGCGGTGCAGCGCGGGATCATTATCGGCGCCGCCCTCGGAGCTTCGTCCATGTCGCTTCGCATCATTCTCGGCATCGAGCGAACCTACATGGGGAAGGGGTAGGGGCATGAATATCTGGGAACGCATGCAGGTTATCGATCGCCGGTGGGTTTACCTGATGGTGGCCCTGGCGGTGATTATCCCGTTCATCATTCCCATGAAATTCCCCATCAGCATCACGCCCGAGACGCAGAGTCTCTATGACGCCGTCGAGGCGCTGCCGGATTCATCGAACGTTATGCTGGTGTTTGACTACTATCCGTCGACCATGGCCGAGACCGAACCGATGGCGGTGGCGGCGGCGCGACATTTCTTCAGCAAGGACTGCCGGGTAATCACGCTGAGCAATATCCCCCTCGGGGGACCTTCGATGGCCGAGAACGTCACCCGCCTGATTGCCGAGGAGTACGGCAAGGTGTACGGCGTTGACTATGTCAACCTGGGCTACAAGTACGGCTATGTTTCCGTCCTCAAGGGGATGGGGCAGTCAATTGAGAGCATTTTCCCCACCGACAACAGCGGCACGCCGCTTTCGGAACTGCCCATAATGGATTCGGTGGTGAACTACGATGATATCGCCTTCATTTTCGAGGTGGCCGACAACGCCACTGCCGATTACTGGATCGCCATCGTCAATGCCGGCTACGGTGTCCCCATGGGAGTCGGGGCTACGGCCGTGATGGCTCCCAAGTTCTATGCCTTTGTCGGCGCCAAACAGATTGTCGGCCTGCTCGGTGGGATGAAGGGGGCGGCCGAGTACGAAATTCTGATCGATCAGAAGGATGCCGCCTTCAAGGGAATGGACATCCAGTCTTTGGTCCACCTGCTGATTATCGGTCTGGTCGTGATGGGTAACGTAAGTTTCTTCTTTGGTCGCCGAAAACGGAGCAGAGAGAAATCATGACAAGCGTGGCCATACTACAAATCTGGATCGTGGCGTTCTTCACGCTGGCGCTTTTCTCGTTTTTGTACAAAGACAATCCCGTCTATAAGCTGGCCGAGCACATTTTCGCCGGTCTCACGGCCGGTTACCAGGTGGGACTGGTTTGGGATACGGTTGTTATCCAGAAATTGTGGGACCCGATGATTTACGACGGCAAGTGGTGGCTGTTCGTGCCGGGGATTCTCGGTTTTCTGATGTTCGCCCGCTTCTGGCCGAAATACTCATGGGTGTCGCGCGTCTCGCTGGCCTTTGTCATGGGAACCACCTCGGGCGTATTTATAACCACGCAGCTTCACGGACTGGTGCTGCCGGCGATGAAATCGACCATGCTGCCGCTGGGTGGGGGAGGCGGACTGGCCCAGGCGGTTCTGGCCATTATCGTAGTCGTGGGCGTTGTCTCCACGCTGATTTATTTTTATTTCTCGAAAGAGCACACCGGCGCGCTGGGGGTGACGGCCAAGGTTGGCATCTGGTTTATCATGATATCTTTTGGAGCGCACTTCGGCTACACCGTGATGGGACGTGTGTCGTTATTGATCGGCCGGGTGTATTTTCTGTTTTATGACTGGTTCGGGACATTCTCAGAGATATTTTAGGGTCACGACAATCCGGCTTCACGCCCAGTCGGCCTGAATTACTTTTACCGGAAAATTTGTTATGAAGAAATTATCACTGTTTCTGTTCGTACTGCTTGTCGGGTGTGGTTACAATCCGGACAAGCCGGTTTATGACATTGCCGCCAACTCCGATGGTTTCCCTCCGGTGGCGCTGGAATTGCTGAAACGCGTTCAGTCCGATTCCCTGATGCCGGCCGACAGTGTGATGGAATGTTTTACCAACCTGTATCTGGCCGACCAGAGTCTTTTGGATAACCTAAAATGGAAGGACGTGGTCAGAAAACTGGGAATGAAGTTTCGGTATCAGGCCGACCGGATGGCCGAGCGGGGTATCGAGGGCTATTCAAAGGCGGCCGCGTATTACGCGCTGGCATCTTGTGCCCGGCCCGATGATCTGAGAGCCAAAGATAGCTACCAGCTATTTTCGTGCTGGAACGACAGCATAGCCGCTGCCGTGACAGCCTTTATGGACAGGTCCGACAGCGCTCCGGTGACGGCGAAGTCAATTACCGAACGGCTTCATCTGGTCAAGCGCTTTATGTCACGGGACTCTCTCAGTAACCGTTTCGCGCGGGATTATCTGGTTGACCGGTTTCTGGGGGACCTGCGCCTGAAAGAAAATCTGCCGTTTTTATTGAGTGACAGTCTGCCGGA
The DNA here is from genome assembly GCA_030619085.1 of Candidatus Zixiibacteriota bacterium. Lineage (GTDB taxonomy): Bacteria > Zixibacteria > MSB-5A5 > GN15 > FEB-12 > JAUXCD01. The sequence goes on along the minus strand of JAUXCD010000097.1, from coordinate 5,294 downwards.
TGCCGACCTGGCGCTGCTGAGCCACTTTGACCTGGCATCGGTCGATTTTGGGAAGCCGCTGGCCGAATTCGAGAATCCCCGGATTGACCTGGTGCTGTTTGAAATCTCCCGGTTGGACAGCCTGCAATGGCTGGCTGAACTGTATTTTTTGCCGCGCGAGCGTGTCGATACTGATTACACAGTGGCACTGTGGGTCAGTTCCACCGATTCAGTCGTGGCCGGCGGGGTTTCCGGTTCGCAGCGCCTTCCTTTTGATTTCGAGCCGACACCGTCAACTTCCGGCTGGAAAGTGGATAAAATTGTGGCAGCTTATCGACATTTTGATTTTGCCGATGACATCTCGGCGGTTTCGGTGGGTCTGTACCGTCCGGACGATGAAGGCGTTACCTATTTGCCGGTGTTGGGGTCGGATAGCTCAATAATTGAAATCCCGTTTTCCGGAATTGCCGTCCAGTGATGGCCGGTTCTGATCAGCTCAACTGGTGCTATTAACATAATCCTTGTCAAGTTCGACCGGATTTCCTACAATACGGAAAATCCTTGAAGGACAGAATATGAAAGTTATTATCCCGGTTGCAGGAAGTGGTACGAGACTGCAACCACATACATTCAGTGCCCCCAAGCCGCTTCTGCGAGTGGCCGGCAAGACCATTCTGGATTACGTACTGGCGCCGCTCGAGGCGGTGCAGGTAGATGAAATTGTCTTTGTGGTAGCGTCCATGGGCGACCGGATCAAGGAGCACGTGGCGAAGAATTACACTTATCCCACACGGTTCGTGCGTCAGAAGAAGTTGCTGGGATTGGGCTATGCTGTGAATCTGGCGATTCAGGAGTTGGACAACGGTCCGGTTCTGATAATCCTGGGTGATACCATTGTCGAATGCGATCTGGCCAAATTCACCACCTCGGGCGAAAATGTGCTGGGGTTACGGCAGGTCGATGACCCTCATCGGTTCGGCATTGCCGAAATCGATGGTGATTGTATCAAGGCGCTCGAGGAAAAGCCGACAAACCCCAAGACCAATCTGGCCCTGATCGGCCTGTACTACTTCAGCAACGCGGAACTCCTGAAAGAGACGCTGGGCGGCCACGTTGAGTCGGGGCGTTTGACCGGCGGCGAGGTGCAGTTCACCGATGCCTTGCAGGGAATGATCAGCAAGGGCACGAGATTCGTTCCGTACGAGGTGCAGCAGTGGTACGATTGCGGTACCAAGGCTACCCTACTGGAAACCAACGCCCATTTTCTGCGACGGCTCGATCCCCCGGAAACATCGGACAACTCGTTGATTATACATCCCGTTTTTGTTGCGTCCACGGCCCGCCTTGAGAACTCTATCGTGGGGCCGAACGTGTCTGTCGCCGCAGGCGCGACGATAGAGAATTCCATCATCAGCGATTCCATAGTCAATCAAGATGCCACGGTCCGCAACGTTATCCTGGAGCGATCGCTGGTCGGTCCCAAGGCGTATGTGCGCGGCGGAATTCAAAGCATCAACGTCGGCGACTCATCCGAAATAGAAATCTTATAACTATTCATTCCTTGGTAAATGCTGGCTTTTGAATCTATAACACGAGAAATAAAAAGAGGAGCTGATAATGTCAGGCGGCAATTTTCTGTTTACATCTGAATCTGTTACAGAAGGACATCCCGATAAAATTTGCGATCGGATTTCCGATGAGATTCTCGACGAGGTTCTGCGCCAGGACAAGAAAGGCCGGGTAGCCTGCGAGACTTTTGTCACGGTAGGTCTGGTCATTGTCGGCGGCGAAATAACCACCAACGCCTATGCGGACATCAACGGCCTCGTCCGAAATGTGGTCAGAGATATCGGCTATACCGACAGCCGTTACGGTTTTGCGGCTGATTCCTGCGCGATTCTCAACGCTATCGGCTCGCAGTCACCGGATATTGCCCAGGGTGTCAATACCGGCGGCGCCGGCGACCAGGGTCTGATGACCGGTTATGCCAGCAGTGAGACGAAAGAGTTGATGCCGATGCCGATCGTGCTGGCTCATAAGCTTACCCGGCAATTGGCCAAGGTGCGCAAAAAGAAAATACTGCCCTACCTGGGTCCGGACGGCAAGTCACAGGTGACGGTGGAATATAAAGACGGCATTCCCGCGCGCGCCGATACGATCGTCATCTCAGCCCAGCACAGTGAGGATATTCTGGACCGGACGGGAAAGAAAATCACCCGCAAAGCGTTCGATGAGATCATCGAAAAAGTAATCATGCCGGTGGTACCGAAGAAAATGCTCGACAGCAAGACGAAATATTATGTCAACCCGACCGGCAAGTTCGTGGTGGGTGGTCCGCAGTCGGATACGGGCATGACCGGCCGCAAGCTGATCGTCGATACCTACGGCGGGATGGTGGCGCACGGCGGCGGCGCTTTTTCCGGAAAGGATCCGACCAAGGTTGACCGCAGCGCCAGTTATATGGCGCGGTATATCGCCAAGAACATCGTGGCTTCCGGTCTGGCCGAAAAATGCACCATCCAGGTAGCGTACGCCATCGGCATCGCCAAACCGGTGTCCCTGATGGTTTTCACCGACCACACTTCCAAGGTGCCGGAGAAACGCATTGTCCAGTTGATCAACAAGCATTTCAACCTGACGCCGCGCGGAATTATCAAGACTCTCAACTTGCTCAGACCCATCTACGCCCAGACGGCCGCCTACGGTCATTTTGGAAGAGATGAGAAAGATTTCACCTGGGAAAAGACGAACAAGGCCAGGGCTCTGGCGAAGGACGCATAATCATGCCAGTCAAACGGGACATCAAGAATGTAAAACTGGCCCGACAGGGGCGTGACAAGATAGAATGGGCCGAGCGCAACATGCCGGTGCTGCGAAGCATCCGCGAACGCTTCACCAAAGAGAAACCGCTCAAGGGACTCAACCTGGCCTGCTGTCTGCACGTGACCACCGAGACGGCCAATCTTATGCGCACCCTCAAGGCGGGCGGAGCCAACATAGCCCTGTGCGCCTCCAATCCGTTATCGACCCAGGATGACACCGCCGCTGCTCTCGTTAGCGAGTACGGTATATCCGTATTTGCCATTCACGGTGAAAACAACAAAACCTACTATCGGCACATCCATCAGGCGCTCGATTTCAAGCCGCATATCACTATGGATGACGGCGCCGACCTAGTTTCCACGTTGCACAAGGAGCGCCGGGATCTGCTGAGTCAGATCATGGCCGGCACCGAGGAGACCACTACCGGAGTGATTCGCCTGCGGGCGATGGCGACCGACAAGGCGCTGGCCTTCCCGGTCGTGGCCGTCAATGACTCCCAGACCAAGCATTTCTTTGACAACCGCTACGGCACCGGCCAGTCAACGATCGACGGCATCCTGCGGGCGACCAATATGCTCATTGCCGGCTCGACGGTCGTGATTGCCGGGTACGGCTGGTGCGGACGGGGACTGGCGACGCGAAGTAAGGGGATGGGCGCGCGGGTGATTGTCACCGAGGTTGACCCGGTCAAGGCGCTCGAGGCAATCATGGACGGTTTCAGCGTCATGCCGATGTCGCGTGCGGCGGCTCTCGGCGATCTGTTTATCACCGTTACCGGTGATATCAATGTCATACGACTTGAGCACGCCAAAAAGATGAAAGATGGCGCGATTATCTGCAACTCCGGTCACTTCAACGCTGAGATCGACCTGCCGGCCTTGAACAAGGCCAGTCGCAAGCGGCGGATGGTGCGTGCCAACGTTGAAGAATACACAATCGGTAAAAAGAAAGTCTATGTCCTGGCCGAGGGACGGCTGATAAATCTGGCGGCCGGCGAGGGGCACCCGGCGATGGTGATGGATATGTCGTTCGCTAACCAGGCGCTGGCGGCGGAGTACATCGTCAAGAATCAGCGGCGGATGGAGAAGCGGGTTTATGTGCTGCCGGAGAAGATCGATGCCGATATCGCCCGTTTGAAACTGAAAACGCTGGGCATTTCCTTCGACAAACTGACCGCCGAACAGAAGAAATACCTGTCATCGTGGGAGATGGGGACGTAAGCCCGATTTCGGTGATATTGGTGAAAATAAAAAACCGCCGGGCGAAAGTCCGACGGTTTTTTTGTCTGTGCGTTAACCGCTGCCTACGGCTTGCGCGCCTTCAGCGAAAACATCAGCGGGTAGCGTGGCGGTCCGCCAGGAGGATACCAGTAGTCGCCATCCGGGTACCAGTCTTTCTCCATCTGGTAGTATCCCTTGTCGTATTCATTGACTTGTTCAATAACCAGACCGGCTTTTATCAGGGAATTGATAATGCTCGACAACGGGTGCTGCCATTCCACGCGTTCCTTCTCGACGATATAATCAAAGTCACAGTAGTCGCGCTCGTTGCGATACCTTTCCGGTTTCTTGTCCAGGTAGGTCATGCTCTCGGTCAGGTATATCGTGACGATAGGGTGGTCATCGATTATATAGAAAATCCCGCCGGGCATGAGATGGTGCGCGATGACATCAGCCCAGCGGTTGATGTCCGCTATCCAGCAGTGTGTTCCATAGGACTGAAAGACGATATCGAATTTCTTCGGGATAACCCCGATAAGGTCCAGAACATCGGAGCGTATAAACCGGGCGTCCTCCAGTCCGGCGCGCTTTTTGAGTTCATTGGCACGCGTGATGGAGTTGTCGGAAATATCCACGCCGGTGACGGCTGCCCCCAGGCGTGCCCACGAGAGCGTATCCATGCCGAACTGACACATCAGGTGCAGCAGTGACTTACCCGTAACATCGCCGACATCCTTGCGTTCGATAGACTTCAGAGAGTTCCAGCCGTCGAGGAATTCCTTCACCTTGTAGTCGGGATGTTTGAAATGGACCTCAACCATATCGTTCCAGGCAGCGCGATTTTTCTCATGATCCGGATGTGTCATTATTTCCTCGCCCTGAGAAGCGAGATAATTCCGATTAAGAAAAAGACCACATTGATTCCCCAGACGGCCACCAGCGAGGGTATCTTCTCGTTGTACCCGGCCGATTGCAGAATCCGGAACAGGACGAAATACACCAGCGAAATCAAAGCCCCGACTGCGATCGATACGGCGATCCCACCCCGGCGCGGATTGGAGGCGAAGGGAATGCAGATTAGCACGACAATCAGCGAGGTCAGGGGGTAGGAATATTTCAGTTCGAGGTCGATAGACTCGCGCACGTGCGGCCCACCGGTGCGTTTCATCAGGTCAATGTAGGTTTTCAGTTCGTCGTAGCCCATATCTTCCGGCTTACCGATCTTCTTGGCGAAATCTTCCGGCTTCTCCTCGATATCGGCCAGCGTAAGGG
>JAUXCD010000090.1 GCA_030619085.1 Candidatus Zixiibacteriota bacterium | reverse complement strand
GCCCCGATTATCACCCCCGAGGCGTGCAGAAGTTCCATAGTACCGTCGGCGCGTATCACCACGACCGGGTTGTGCCCGGCATTGACAAATCGGACTTCGTTCTTTTCAGGATCCACTACTCCTATAAAGAGGGTGGCAAAATCCTCCGGCGCGCTGTGTTGAAATAATTGCGTTGACACCTGCTGGACAATCCGGGTCAGACTCAAGTGTGGGTCACAGTACAGAATCCTGAACGAGGCCAGTATGTTCGACATGAGCATCGCCGCCCCCAAACCTTTGCCGCTGACGTCGGCTACCAGAAACAGCAACCGTCCGTCCGGCAACAGGCACATGTCGTACATATCCCCCCCAACGGCCCGGCACTGCTCCTGAAAAGCATAGAGAGCATAGCCTTCGAGAACCGGAGGGCTTATATCGAGCAGTTTCTTCTGAATCGACGAGGCTCGGTTCAGTTCCGCCTCTATCAACTGGCGTTCAGCCCGTTCGGTCATCAGGGCATAGTTGACCAGGCGGGAACCGAGAATATTGCCAAAAGTGGCCAGCAACTTGAGATAATCGTTGTTGTAACGGTGCATGGGGTTGGTGGTGTCAACGTACAGGATGCCCAGCACATTTTCCTCGTCAAACAGCGGCACCGCCATGGCCGATTTCATCTCTGACATAATTATCGACTGCTGCCCGCGGAAGCGAGGGTCATCCATGGGATCACCGATAAGGATAGCTTGCTTGTCAGAAAGGATGTCGTTGATGATCGTACGCGACAGTGTCAGACTGCCCGGGTCTTTGCCTGACGGAAGATGACTGGAGGCGATGTATACGTCTCCTTCGTCCGACGTTGTCAATACGGCCAGGCGTTCGGCCGGTATCACCTTGGCGATCAGTCCCAGTGAACGCTGCAACATATCTTCTTTCGGTTCCGAGAGCACCAGCGTTCGGGCCATCTCGAAAATGGTCGACAATACGGCCGGAAGCTCCGTTACCTTGGACGGCAGCGGCTTGAGGGCTTCATCAATCGGAAGAAAAACCGACTTCTCGAGGTCATGCTGGGCCAGTTGGGTTGACACCGACACCGGAGTGCGGGAGATATCCTGGTCCTGATCGGTCAGTTCAAACTGGGTCTCCCCAAACATAATCTTATCACCCAATTTGACTTTCACACGCTCGGTCACGGCTGAAGAGTTGACCAGGGTGCCGTTGTGACTGCCCAGATCGGTCAGAAAGGCCTCCCCCTCGGGAGTCACTTCGATCTGCGCGTGCCTGCGGGAGACGGTCCCGTTGGGAATATACAGTTCACACTCTTTCTTGCGCCCGACCAGGTAAGAGCCCGCAGGCAACTCAAAGGCATAGTACTTAGTGCCGTCAGTGCCAATTAATTTCATCATTATCTAGTCCTAAGGTTCGATTACAAATGGTCTGGTTACAGCAGGAACGATTCGACCTATTCGGCCGCAAATCTGTTCACCAAATAATCGGCAATTTTTTCAAAGCCGTCAATCTTATATTTTCCCCACCCGTTTTCAGCAAAGGTCAGGAGTTGCTTCCGTCCGGACGTTTTGCGCAGCTTGGTGGCCAGTATCGCTGCGTCATGGTCAGATTCCAGCGATTCGGCAACGGCGGCTTTGAGCAGGATATCACGGTTTCGCGGGGCAAACGGTCCCACACAGGGCCCGACAATGAACATCGGCAGCCCCAGTCCGAGCGCCCAGTTGGTCCGCTCGTGCGAGGGCGCGACCAAAAAGTCCAAAAACGGAAAGAACCGGGCCGTGAAACTGTATTCTTCGCGGCGATTTTCAAAAAGAACGATCAGCGCCGACGAGAACTCCGAAGGAATCTGCGCACCCGAATCAACCACCTGCCATGGAATGTCCAAACGGTTGAATGTCTGCACCGCCGCTCCCTGGAGATGTCCTCCCTTCCGCGCGAAAATAACCACCCGGTTACCGTGGATAGCCATCGAAGCGGCAGCCACTGTCAGTTTCTTGATATGAGCGCGAGGCTCGGCTCCCGAAGAATAAAAAGCGCCCGTCAGGTAGGTGCCCTTCTCTATGCGGTCGCACCGCCTGTCAAACGAGATCGCCGCTTGTTTAACCAACGCCGGCTCAACACACAGACCGGTGACCACCACGGCGTCCGTGCCGTAACCGGAATCAATAAACGGCCGGGCAGCCTCGTCAGTGGGCACCAGGATAGTCGAGGCGCCGCTCACGACAGATTCGGGTGGCGTTGCCAATTCACCGTGCTGATAGACAAGATTTTCGCGCCCGCGCAATGCCGCCACCAGCAACGAATGCGCTACGATAACGGCCGGCTCAGATCCGGCAAACTTCGCGGCAATATCACGGCGCATCAGGCGCAACATAAGGCTGTCACGGTTGTAGTCATTGCCTCGGCGTATTCGCTCATAGACCGGCCCGATTATCCGACTGGACGATCCGGTCGTGTACAACCACCGGGCGGTTTTCCAGGCGCAACGTGACAGTCCGGTCGATACCTCAAATACATCACTCTCGGACCGGACAAGCGTGATACTCCCCTTTCGGATCAAGGCCTCGATAATGCCGTCGAGGTAATACGGGTGCCCACGTCCAATGTTAGTGTAAAGAAACTCTATGCCGGCCTGCTTAGTCATTTGCGTAAACATAAAGGAAACATGCCGTTAAGTCAAACAGCGGAATGGCTGCGGTTTGAAGTTGTGTTTTCCGGAAAATCCTCTTAAATAGATATAAGAGCAGGCAATTAACACAGCACGAAATCCGGATACACGAATGCTATCGAGAGTCCCTATTATCCCGGTTCTAACGCTTGTCGTCGTTGTCACTACGCTTACCTGCTGCCGCGATGCGGACCGTCAGCAAGCTAAAGAACCGTTTGATTTCTCCCGCGACCGCGAGGCGATGGTCACCCGGCAGATACAAGACCGGGGCATCGCCGACGAGCGCGTACTGGCCGCCATGCGCAAAGTTGAGCGGCACCGTTTTGTCCCCGAAAAATATCAAACTAAAGCTTACAAAGATTATCCCCTTCCGATTGGCGAAAACCAGACAATCTCCCAGCCATATATCGTGGGGTTGATGACCGACCTGCTTGATCTGGATGGAACCGAGAAAGTACTTGAGATCGGTACCGGTTCGGGTTACCAGGCCGCAGTGCTGGCGGAGCTGGCCGCCGAGGTCTACACGATTGAAATTGTGGAGCCCTTGGCTGACCGGTCCGAGGCCCTCCTGTGTGAATTGGGTTATAAGAATATCACCGTCAGATGCGGTGACGGTTTCGCCGGCTGGCCGGAGCTGGCACCGTTCGATGCCATCATCGTTACCTGCGCGCCGCCAAAAATCCCCCAGCCGCTCATTGACCAGTTAGCTCTGGGCGGCCGACTGGTGATACCGGTGGGAAATATCTATCAGGAATTAATACTGCTGGAAAGAAAGGAGAACGAACTCGTCACTACTCGCATCGCCCCGGTTCGGTTTGTCCCCATGACCGGCAACGGCATCCGCAACGGCCGCAACTAACTTGAATACTAGCGAGATTAGCGCCAATCCATCGCGCCATCCCTCATTTACTTAGCAACAACACTTAATGTTTTACTTTATCTCGCGCTCCCCGTCGTGTGCTCGGAGTTGAGCATCTCCAGAAGACGACAGGCGCTGGTCGGGGAATGTCCGGTGTAGTGGTTGTTGAAGTAGACGTAGATGTCTTTTCCCTGGTCGGCGTATTCTCGCACCAGTTCGTACCACCAGATTAGGTCCTCCTCGCGGTCGAATCGGACATAGCTGAAATCCGACTCGATCTTCTTGCGATCACCCAGAAGTCGCACATATACAAAATCAGCGGTGGTTATTTTGGAGCGCGGCATCCACGGATGATCGATCAGGCAGAAAGCTATGTTCCGCTCGCGGAAGCTGTCGAATATGGCATCATTGTCGAGCCAACCCCGGTGACGCAGTTCGACCGAAACCTGCACGTCGGGGGGCAAACTGCCGATCAGTTTCGTCAGCAATGGCGCCTGGTCAGCCTTGAAGCCGTATGGGAATTGCAGTAGTAGCGGCCCCAGTTTGTCACCCAGGAGTTTCATGACCTCGACAAATCGATTGGCAGACTCCACCCTGTCGCACAGGTACCCCTCATGAGTGACGGTCTGGGGGAATTTCGCCGCGAACTTAAAACCATCGCCCGTATTCTCGGCCCATTTCAGAACGGTGCTTTCCGTCGGTATGCGGTAGAAAGTCGAGTCAATCTCAACCGTCTGGAAGCGCGATGCATAGAATCGCAAAAAATCAGCCGGTGGACAGAACTGCGGATAGAAGCTACCCAGCCAGTCTTTGTAGCTGAAGCCGGAAGTTCCTATATTGATTCTTTCAAGATTGATCACATCGCTGTAACAAGCCCCGCCTCGAAAAGTTCGTCTCTCCGGCAAGCGACGTGGCCGGCTTTCTGCCATTTAAACGGCTCCGACGGTTGCCAAAGATGGTCGATTATGCTATCTTGGCAGCCAAATGCAACATATGAGGAATGGAAAATGAAAGATAAACGCAATGAAATCCTCGCCCGCCAGTTGCTCGAGTACTCGACCAAACTGAAAAAAGGGGAAATCCTTTACCTGGAAATCAAGGGTAAAGACACGCTGGAAATCGGCAAAGAGATCATCAAAATCGCCACCCAGATTGGGGCCGTGCCGTTCTGGTATTACAACGACGAGTCCCTCGGCCGCCATTGGATCAAGAATGCTACCGAAGAGCAGTTCAAAACCCAGGCCGATTTGCATCTGCACCTGATGAAGAAGGCCGATGCTTACATCGGGCTACGCGGCTCGGACAATCCGTTCGACCTGTCGGATATCGACACCAAGCAGATGGAAAAGCTCAATACCGTGTTCTACAAACCGGTTCATCTGGATGAGCGCGTCAAAAGAACCAAGTGGGTGGTGCTGCGCTATCCGAATAACGCCATGGCTCAGCTGGCCGAGAAACCGCAGGAAGTATTTGAAGATTTCTACTACCAGGTCTGCTGTCTCGACTACGCCAAGATGTCCAATGCCCAGGACGGCCTGATCGAGTTGTTCAAGGCAACCGACAAGGTGCATATCAAAGCTGAGGGAACTGACCTTCAGTTCTCCATCAAGGGTATCCCCCCGGTCAAGTGCGATGGCCTTAGGAATATTCCCGACGGCGAGGTTTACACCGCTCCGGTGCGTGATTCTATCAACGGAACAATCACGTATAACACCCCCTCGCTCTACCAGGGTGAGCTGTACAACAAAATCTCGTTCACTTTCGCCAGCGGCAAGATTGTTAAGGCCACCTGCGACGGCAACGTTGAGAAGCTCAACAAGATTCTCGATTCGGACGAAGGCGCCCGGTATGTCGGTGAGTTCGCCCTCGGCGTGAACCCGTTTATCATGCACCCGATGAAGGACACCCTGTTTGATGAGAAGATCGCCGGGTCGTTCCATTTAACGCCCGGTCAATGCTACGACGAGGCCCCCAACGGCAACGACTCTTCGATCCATTGGGATCTTGTGCAGATTCAGCGCCCGGACTACGGCGGCGGTGAAATCTGGTTCGATGGCAAGTTAATCCGCAAGGACGGCGTGTTCACCGACCCGCAGATGGAAAAAGGCTTCTCGGCGGAGAACCTGGCTCCCGAGGGTCTGTAGCAATCGCCGGTCGAGATACAAAACGGAAGGAAACCGAGAGATGGATATGTACGAGTTTGCGATGAAAATGGAACTGGACGGCCAGGAGTTCTACGAGAGACAGGCCGCTGCAACTCAAGACAAGCAACTCAAAGAAATCCTGCTGTCACTGGCCGAGGAAGAAAAGAATCACTACGATATCTTCAAGCAGCTTCGTGATAACCAGGTGGCCTCTATCGGCGAGCTAGCCACTGGGAACGACACTCTCAACAAGATCAAGAACATCTTTGTGGAGATGTCACAAACGCCGGAAGGAACATCCTTCGGCGAGGACGCTATCGCGGCCTGGACCGAGGCGCTGCAGATCGAAGAGAAATCGGTTAAATTCTACATCGAAAAAGCACATGCGGAGACGGACGCAGAGAAAAAGTGCATACTCGAGAAGATCGCCGATGAGGAGCGCAATCATATCCACATGATCGATGGCGTCCTGACCTACTTGAAATTCCCGGATGCCTTCGCTGAAAGCGCCCAGTTCAAGAACTTCCAGAGTCTCGAAGGACACTAACGGTTCCTTTCGAAACGAGAACGCATTCGCAAACAAGAGAAATCGGCGGGTAGGCATGTAGCTTGCCCGCTTTTTTATTTTTCGTTTATGGGAGATCAATTCTGAACTGAAATATGACCGGTCGTCAAACTTCGGCCAGGACAATCCCGGACAAAGCAATCAGACTACCTACGACAAAGGACCAGCCCACGGGCTCACCCAGCCAGACAAAGGCGACAGCGGCCGCTAAAACGGGTTGAATATTGTGATACACCGCGATACGCGAGGCCTCCCAGTACTTCAAAAGCCAGTACCACACCACGTAAACAACAACTGAGATTCCAACGGCCATATAAAGCACGGACCCCCAGGCTCCCAGCGTAACCTGCGAATAATCGAATTTCATCGCCATGTACAGCCCGAATGGGAAATACAGCACCGATCCTGACAAAAGAGCGTATGCCGTCACGCGCAGGGCCCCGTATTTTCTGACCAACGGCTTGCCCAGCACGGTATAGTAAGCCCAGGCTATCACGGCCACGAGGATGATGAGGTCGCCGTAGAAGTACTCCTTACCAAACTCCGACGCGCCCGCTTTCATGATCACAAATACCCCCACCAGAGCGACTGCGACACCCAAACCCCGCCGCCAGACAAATTTCTCTTTCAGATGCAACAGCGCGGCCAGAAGTATCCAGACCGGAACAGTGGCAAACAACATCGCGCCGTGGCCGGCCCCGGTAAGCGACTGCCCCAGCAGGTACAGTGTTTGATTGAACGGAATAATCAGAAAACCCAGCCCGATGATTTTCCAGTAATCGCTTCGTGCGATAGGAATATCGTGCTTTTTTAGCAATACAATCGCCGCCAGAACGACGGATGAGATGACAAACCGATAGAACGCGAAAGTGAACGGCTCGATTATATCCAGTCCATACTTCGAAATGGGAAAACACATGGCTCCGGCGGCCTGCTGCAGTATTACTACCGTCATGAGGTACCGGTCGCTAAAGCGCCCCGGTGCTGCAGCCCTGGTATCCAAAGAAGCTTTTCCCTGAGTCATGACGCCCATTATTGCCTCATCAATACTTTGCCATTTCATTCAAACTCGAAAGCGAGATCATTGCCACGCGCTTTGGGGATCGAATTGGGATCGCAGTCAAGAACACCCATCGGCGGTATAAGTTCCCGCCCCTCAGCAATCTGCGCAGGTGAGTCCGCCCACGCAGGGTATGTAAATTACATGAGCCTATATGAGAGCTTTTGCCAGGCCGCCGTCGATCGGAATCGATGTTCCGGTGATATAGGCCGCCCGTTCGCTGGCCAGAAAAGCGATCAGCGCAGCCAGTTCTTCCGGCTTGCCTACTCGCCCGGCCGGACTCAGTGAGGCGAACTGCTTCATGACCTGTTGGTACGTTTGGTCACTTTTCGCAGCCTGATCCTTGGCCAGGTTCTCCAGCCGCTCGGTGGCGGTATATCCGGGACAGACACAGTTGGCTGTGATGCCGTACTTGGCATAGTTGTTGGATACTGTCTTGCAGAATCCGGTAACGCCGGCGCGATAAGTGTTCGACAGAATCAGGTTGTCAATCGGCTGAAGAACTCCGACCGATGTGATGTATATCAGTCTCCCCCATTTGCGCTCAACCATGCCGTCGATCACATCGCGCGTCAGCGTAATGGCCGGTCGCAAGACCAGGTTGGCAGCCTCCTGCCATTTGGCGGCATCATGCTCGGTGAGTTGTCCCGGCGGAGGACCACCCCCGTTGGAGATGAGAATGTCAACCTCACCTGCTTCGGCCACGACCCGATGGACGTCGTCTTCCTTCGAAATGTCCCCCTCCAGCAACCTGGCCTGGATACCGGTAGCTTTGTATATCTTCTCCGCCGCTATGCCCAGCCGCTTGAGACTGCGGCTGCAAATGGCCAGTTCCACCCCCTCAGCCGCCAGAGCCATCGCCGCCGCCGCACCGAGGCCCGCTGAGGCCCCGGTTACCAGCGCTCTACGACCTTTTAGACCGAGATCCATCAGGGCTTTACTTCGGCCAGTTCAAACGGCAGGGCCGCCGCTGTTTTGCAGCCGCGTTGGAAATCAACCAGCCGGAATCTTTCGTTCGGCGAATGAGTGTTATCATCGTTCTGGGCAAAACCGATCAGCAAAGTGTCAACGCCCAGCAGCGTCTTGAAATCGCCGACGATGGGAATTGAGCCACCCTCTTTCATAAACACCGGCGCTTTGCCGAAACCCTTCTTGATGGCTCGTCCGGCCGCATCCAGCCACGGACCGTTGGTAGGTACTACCACGCCCGGGGCGCCGCCGTGCTTGACAACTTTCACCTTGACCGATTTCGGAGCGATCCTGGTCAGGTATTTCTCGATCTTTTTGCAGATATCTTTCGGGTCCTGCCTGGGCACCAGCCGCATCGTGATCTTGGCGGAAGCCATCGACGGAATAATCGTCTTGGCCCCGTCTCCCTGGTAACCACCTGTGATTCCGTTGACATCGCAGGTCGGCCGCACCCAGGTGCGCTCGTAGGTGGAGAATCCTTTCTCACCTTGAAGGGCCGGTACGCCCAGCGCTTTCATGTACTGTCTCGGATTGTACGGCAGACGCTGGAACTCTTTTTTCTCCCAGGCGCTGATCTTGCGGACATCGGAGTAGAAACCGGGGATAGCTACCTTGCCGTCCTTGTCGTGCAACTGACCGATCATCCAACTGAGAACATTAACCGGGTTGGCGATGGCGCCGCCGAACGACCCGGAATGGACGTCGCGGTTGGGACCGTAAACATACACTTCCACAAAAGCCAGCCCGCGCAAACCGAAAGTCACCGCCGGAAGGGTTTTGCTGAATTGGGCGGTGTCGGAAACGACGGCAATATCCGACTTGAGCAGCTTCTTGTTCTTTTTGATGAAGGCGGGAAGGTTCTCAGAAGCCACCTCCTCTTCCCCTTCAATCAGGAACTTTACATTGATCGGCAGGGTGCCAGTGGTCTCGATTATCGCTTCGAGTCCCTTGATCTGGGCGAATGTCTGACCTTTATCATCCGCCGCTCCCCGGGCATAGATGTAACCGGAGCGAATCTCCGGTTTGAACGGGGCTGTCTTCCACAGATCCAGCGGTTCCGGCGGCTGAACGTCGTAATGGCCGTAGTACAGGACCGTGGGGGCCTTTTTATCGACCATGTACTCGGCGTAAACAAGCGGGTGTCCCTTGGTAGGATAGACCTTTGACTTGAAGCCGATCTTCTTTAGGTGTGCCGCCAGCCAATTGGTGCAGGCAACCATATCTTTCTTGTGTTCCGGTTTGGCCGAGACCGACGGATAGCGCAGCAATTCAAACAGGTCGCTC
>JAUXCD010000144.1 GCA_030619085.1 Candidatus Zixiibacteriota bacterium | reverse complement strand
CAGATAGGCTTTGATCTGCGTCTCCGCCTTGCGGTTGACCGGACCGCCCTTGGTTCGTTCGTGGTCCGGAAACAAGCGGTCAGTCGTTTTCTCGAAATTACCTTTCGGTTCGCCCGGAAGCGTGACCACGGCCAGGCCCCTTTCCGTAGCGGCGGTTTTCACCGTCCCCAGCACCGTCATGAACGAATGCACATATAACTTCTTCATAGTCCGTTGTTCCCTTCCGCTCTCAATTGCCTGACGATATCAACAATCTCACTGAGAGACTCTATATAGAAATCCGGCCCCGAGTCAATCACTTTCTGGCGTCCGCCGAACGGCGAGGCCACGGCCGCTACCTTCATGGGCACGGCCCGGGCGGCTAGAATATCGTTGATGGTATCCCCCACGACCAGCACCTGTTCAGGGGTACTCTGCATTCGTTTCAAAGCCAGACAAAAGGCGGCTGGATCAGGCTTGACCTGCTCGACCTCGTCTCCCCCGACCGTGGCGCAAAATAACTCGTGCCATCCGAATTTGTCGATAATTCCGTCCACATGCTTTCGTATCTTGGTCGTTGCGATGGCCATTGCGATGCCCTCTCGGTGAAGTTTTTCCAAAGTCTCGGTAACCCCCGGCAGGACGGTGGTCGAAGCCACGACCGTCTCGGCTGCTTTCACCTGAAAGTGCCGATGCAACTCATCGACCGGAGCCGAGGTGAAGTCCGGGTACATATGTTCAAGTGGGTATCCGATGTAGGCTTTTATTCTCTGAGCGCTCTGGGGGACCTGGCCCATTTGGGTCAACGAGTAATTGACCGCTTCGACGACACCGTCGGAAGAATCAATCAGAGTACCATCAAGATCAAATATAAGACCGTGAATCGCCATCAAAGAAGTTTGTTTACTTTCCCTTCAAGCCTTTCGAGGGGCAGTTCGTACACCCTGTCAATCGAGCCGAAATTCAATGTTACGATCAAGATAGAGTATCCCTGCACCCAAGTCAACGGGCAATCACCGGAGAGATTCCACCCCAAGGACGAACCCTCATAATCCGGCAGGCTGTTGACGATGACGATTCCCTCGAGAATCTCAATCTCCTCGTTGGGCAGTCCCACCACAAAACCGCAGCGCTGCCGGCCGTCATCGTCGACAAAGCGGACGGCATCGTAACGCTCAGGCAGGGCGTGTAGAACCGGACGATCGGCAAAGAAGATATCTGCCGTGTAAGCCAGTCGATTAGTGCGGAGCAGATCGCCCCGGGAATACAGCGGCGCCAGCGAATTGTTCTCCAGCACAAACGCCTCGGGCATGTTGCGCAGGAGAAAATTGCCGGGCGCAATCGGCACGATCAACTGGTATGAGACAGCGATGACGAAATAGATGGTTGCGGTTTTCACCGAACGAATGGTTTTACCGCGCCGATGTTTGACGGTTCGGTTGAGATCAAAGAAGGTGAACAGGTAGAATACGGCAGGAAGACCGAACAGGACAACTTTCACCAGCGTCGATAGATGCACGAAGAATGTAAGAAAGAAAAGTACGATGGCGATAAGGGTGACCAGGAAGACGAAAAGGCCGAACACGGGCTCTTTCCAATAGACGTGCCCCAGACCCGGCAGGAGCAGGTTTAACAGTGAAGCTGACAGTCTGGAGTTCCTGAAACTCATGGAAACGGCTTTCCTCCTGTTCACAGACAGTACATTTTTCGTTCGTCCCTCTAACCGTCTGAGCGAACTAATCCGGTAAGAACAAACAACTTAAACGGCCTGCTAACAACTTATAATACTGTCATTGCACCGAATATGTTGCAGCCGACGTTCGAGAAAAACCGCAACCGCAAAAACAGTAACATCTTATAAGTCCGATCGGCCGTTCGGGTAAAATGGAGGGAACAGACAAGGTGCTATAAACGTATTATATACAAACAGATACGAATGCGACCGGGAAGCCCGGTCGACTTGACAAGACGTCTAATATAGTTAGATTGTGACCAGTCATAATTAAAGAATTCCTGGAGGAAAGATATGCTTCGTTACACCGTTCAGTTGTTCGGCATCACCGTTTTCGCCATCGCCCTGATCTGGTTTGTCGGATCGGGTGAAGCCATTCAGACCTCTGACAACTCTGAACCGGTGCTCTGGGCCGATACGGTTCATATCAATCTCGAGGGTGATTCTGAGACGCAAATTGCGCCCGAGGTCAAGCGTGACTCGTTCCTCAAGGACGTCAAGAAACTGACTCAGACGGCGTTCAATATCCGCAACCATTACATGGAAGAAGTCGATACTCACGAGATCATCAAGGCCGGTATGCGCGGCATGCTCAGTGATCTGGACCGCTTCTCGGTGTTGATGGAAAAATCATCCTATGACGCCCTGATGGAATCAACCCACGGCAAGTACGAAGGGCTGGGGATGCAGATAGATTCCCGTGACAACCGAATCGTGATTGTCTCCCCTATCGAGGGTACGCCCGCCTATCGCAAAGGCCTGAGGGCCGGCGATATTATCTGGGAGATTGAAGGTCAGAGTACCGATGGTATGAGTTCGGCCGATGCCTCGAAACTGATGCGGGGTAAAGCGGGCACAAGCATTGTCCTGAACATCAAGCGCTTCGGCACCAAAGACCTGTTGGAATTCGAGATTGAGCGAGCTCTTATCGAATTGAAATCCGTCAATTACTCCGGGATCGTCCCCGGCACCAATATCGGTTATGTGCGTCTGTCAAGGTTTGCCGAAGAAACCAGTCATGAATTGCGCGATGCCATAACCGCGCTGGCCGACCAGAATGTCTCCGGTCTGATATTCGACTTGCGCCACAACGGCGGCGGGCTTCTGGACCAGGCCAAAGAGACAGCGGAACTCTTTCTTGAGAAAGGCCGGGAGATCGTCTATACCAAGGGTAAATACGATGACTCCGAACGGCACTTCATTTCGGAACGTCCCCCCATCTTCGCCGACAAGCCGCTGGTGATCCTGGTAAATGAAGGCACCGCGTCAGCTTCGGAAATCGTCGCCGGCGCCATCCAGGACTGGGATCGTGGCCTGATCCTGGGTAACGCCACTTACGGCAAAGGTCTCGTGCAACAGATCTTCCCGGTTTCGGCCGATGGTTCGCTGGCGCTGAAACTGACCACGGCCAAGTACTATGTTCCGTCCGGGCGCTGCATTCAGAAGCCGGACAAGCAGGGGAAAAAGCCGATGGATATGGCGGCCATGGCCAAGGATAGCGCTTCCGATTCGCTGGAAGTCTCTGACAAGGAAATCTTCTACACCAACGGCGGTCGCATTGTGTACGGCGGTGGCGGTATTGTTCCGGATGTCGAACTGGAACGCGATCTCTATAAGCCTATCGAAATCAACCTGGAGCGCAAGTCGATGTTCTTCGACTTCGCCGTTCAGCATATCTCGAAGTACCCGGACGTCAAGCCGGACCTTGAGGTTAACGATGAAATGCTTGAGGAATTCCGGCAGTACCTAAAAGACAAGGAATTCGATTACAAGACGTCAATGCAGTACGCCTATGAGCAGCTCAAGGAAACCGTGACGGAAGAAAACAAGGATTCCATCTTTGGCGATCAACTCACGACCTTAAGCGAACTGATTGAGAATGAGAAAAGCACCGACTTCGACCACTCAAAGGATTTCATCAAGCGCATGATCAAGCGCGACATCATCTCCGCCATCGCGGGCGAGCGTGGCGTGTATGAACACCTCTGGCTGCACACTGACAAAGCGGTCCTCAAGGCGGTTGAGATTATGCAGCAGGACGGCGAGTATGCCAAAATGCTGGCCGCCGGCAGCCACAAAGCCGAACTCAACTGATCTTCAGATAGCCACAGACAATCACAAGGCGCTCTTCGGAGCGCCTTTTTTTTGGCCGGGCTGAGTCTTCTGTATAGCCGGTGGCCCCTAAATACTGTCCGCAATACTGTCCGCAATATCGGTTGTATCGGTAAGGGCCGGAAGACCGGTCTCGAACCGTTTGAACAGCCACTGTTCGTCGTCGTAGATAAGCGTGAAGGTTATCGGACGATCCATGGCGCGGGTGGTATCCATCATGAAGCAGTCGATACGGGCCTTGTCCTGCGTGTATGCTATATCGTAGTTGCCGAATTGCTCGAACGCGAAATCGCCGCCCGGGCCATAGACGAAACTAAGCAGCGAGTCCGAGGACTGGTCGATATCGAGCATCTTCACCGACAGCAGCGAGTCGATGGCGGCGCGGTCTTTGTCGGCGACCGCCAGTTGCAACTCATACAGACGCTCTTTGAGAATAGGAATGTGGTCACGCGATGGGGTCTTGACGCCGCATCCAGCTAACAGAATGATTATCGCACCAGTTGTCAGCAGTGCCCTGGTCTTTTTTGAGATCATTTTCAATTTCCTCATTTAGCTTTGGCATCGAAACGGTACTGACCATTGCCCTGCCTGACAATAACGCCGCTGTCAGTCAGTTTCTCAAGGGTCCGGGTCGCCGCCAAATTCCAGAACCAGTACCGGTGTCCGAAGCCGAGCTTATAGTGTCCGTAGCGGTCGGCAATACTGAACAATTTTTTGTAGGTGTCGGCGAGAAACGGTCCGATGTCGCCACCAAGAGCCGCCAGGGCCGGCTTGACAGCTAAGGTGTCAACCATAAATGTTTCCGGACGGTACTCCTCGGCATAGTTAACCAAGGCCATCCAGTTCCGTTGCTTTTGCAGATAATCGACGACTTTGCATCGAATCTCAGGAATGCTGTCACCAAAGAGAATCCGGAATGTTCTGGCGTAAGGTGCAAAAGCATAGAACTGGCTGCCGTTGAAAACATCGCCCCCCTCAACGGCATACATGTAATATGGAATATGCGCCTTGCACAGGTCGGTGTTGTCGTAAATCATCAGCGGCGCCGTCCGGGTAATGAACTGCTGACCCATATCGAACCACAGCAATAACCCACCCACCACCGGATAAGTGTAGTACAAAACCGTACCGCCGTCGAGGAACTCATTGCTGTCGGCCGATATCGATCCGGCTGCTACCAGACTGTCTATTATACTCCGATAGGCCGGCATGTTTTGCGTAATTTTCGCTGTCAACGTATCGGAGACACTCTCCACCAACTCACGCGTGGCCTGGGCCTCGGCCAGCGTTATCACCGGGAAAGTGAGATTATAGCCGTTGCTGTCCTGTCTGGCGTACTGCTCCTTCACCAGCAGGCCGATCAGCTGAAACACCACGGCCGAGTCGATCCGGGCCACTTCGGATATTTCAGATACACTCTTACCCTCGTTGAGCATCATTATAAGAATGCGCATGAACTCCTGGTCGAAATCCGGGTGAACATCAACCATCGGCGGCAACGTGATTTTCTCTGAGCGGTAGGGGAAAATCTGGTCGGGCACACGGAAATTGAGGATGAACGGCTGCTCGAAGAACTTCTGGCTCGGCAGCAATGCATCCAGCGTATCGACTACATCGTAGATCGTGACTTTCATTTCTGACTGACCGTACTTGGCGGGCATGTCAAAATACGGGTTCACCATTTTCGACTCGAACGGATTGAGAATGATATGGTCGGTGGTCTCTCGCTGCGGCGGCAGGTAAGATGCGGCGAACCGTATCTCTATCTTGATGGTTAGAAACTTGAGCATGTCGGTGTTATTGGTCAGTTCAAAAGCGGCCTGCTGCTTGCCCCACTGAAGCGGCGGCAGGGTGATTTCACCGACCGTGACCTCCGGCTCCTGGGCCGAAATCGAGGCAACGATGCAAAACAACAGGCAGAAAACGGTCATGACTGCGATGATGCGCATGAATCTAACTCCTCGCTAACTTTTTTGCGGCCAACTGACCGCAGGCAGCGTCAATATCCAGTCCGCGGCTTTTCCGCACCGTGACAGCCGGAGCGCGCGGATATAGTTGCTTGCCGAACCAATCGACCTTCTCATCGGAAGGCCGCTCAAATTCCAACCCCTCGACGGGATTGTAGGCCAGTATGTTTATTTTACACGGAATGCCCTTGATAAGATTAGCCAGCGCCTTGATATCATCCATGCCGTCGTTGAAATCCTTGAACAGGATATACTCAAAAGTCACCCGCGTTCGTGTTTTGTCCGTGTAATAACGGATCGCCTCCATCAACTTGTCCAGCTTGAAAGTTTTCGCCACCGGCATGATGCGCTCGCGCTTTTCCTGCGTGGCGGCATTCAGTGAAACGGCCAGGCGGGTTTTCAGGCCGATATCGGCCAGCTTTATGATCTTGGGCGAAATGCCGCAGGTCGAGATAGTGACTTTTTTCGCCGTTAAAGACAAGCCGTTGCCGGCTGAGATAATCTTGACGGCATCGACGACATTATTGAAATTATTGAGCGGCTCCCCCATGCCCATAAAGACGATATTTGTGAAGGCGTTCTCGCCTTGCTCATCGCGGACGAACATCAATTGCCCGACTATTTCCCCCATTGTCAAATCGCGCAGAAGACCCAGCGTGCCGGTGGCGCAGAAATGACAGCCCAACGCACAGCCGGCCTGCGAGGACACGCAGAGGGTCATCCGGCCGCTGGATTCATCGGGAATCAGCACCGCCTCCATCGGGTGGCCATCGGGAAGCTGAAAGAGGTACTTGCGAGTAGAATCTTCCGACTGGGCGATATGGTCGGCCGTCAGACCCTCGAAAGTGTAGTCGGCATCGAGCTTTTTGCGGAGTTTGCCCGAAAGGTCCGACATCAAATCGAAATCGTACTGGCGAACTTTGTAGAGCCATGTAAAAAGTTGGCGGCCTTTGTAGGACTTCTCGCCCAGGGTGGTCATCAGCTCTTCCAACTGCGGCTCGGTATAGCCTAAGAGGTTGGTTTTGGACATACGGGACAAATGTAAGGCCTTGGGCCATTTATTCAAAGGCCAAATTCGAGGCACGGTTTGCTGCTTGACTTGTAGGTGGAGTAGGCCTATTATGAGCCGGAATTCGGGGTGTGGCGCAGTCCGGTAGCGCGCATGCTT
>JAUXCD010000205.1 GCA_030619085.1 Candidatus Zixiibacteriota bacterium | reverse complement strand
CGGTGAAAGTGATCGAAAAGCTCGGCCTGAGCTTTGAGAAGAAAGTAACCGGCTTAAGCGGAGATTTTGCCGATTACGAGGGGGACCTTTACTACACCATGACCCGCGAGGAGTACCTGCAGGACAAGAGAGATTCATAGGTCAGCAGCTCTGCGCTCCTGACAGGTCGGTATGCAGGTCACCGCCGTTGTGCCTCAGACAGAAGATTGTTGGTGCACCGGGAGGTACACCAACCACAAAGCGTCACTCCCTGACCCCAACGGGTAAGAAACGCCTCGCGTCCGCGAAGCGAAAATCACACGAAGTGGGTGGGCGGGAGGCCTCCCGGCCTGCCCCTTCTTTCCAGATCAGAAGCAAGTCGGGAGCCCTGAGCTCCTGACGGAAGCAAAGAAAGGCCCGGCGACCACGGTAAGGTCGCCGGGCATGGTTCAATCTCAGCTGAGATTGAAATCCCCCCACACTGCACTTCCCCCGATTTAACTAAGGAGGTTGATCGTCTGAGGGTAAACGAATTCCTCCGAATGCTTTCTTACGTAAATAGTCACCAATCTGCCCTTGTGCAGAAAACTATCCGGATAAAATGGGACCAATGTGAAGATTATTGAGAGTGGCTTACCGGGCCGGGGCGAGGCTACCGACCCTCGGCGGTGCGGAGAGCGCCCTCGGTGACCCAACCGCTATCGGTCCAATAGGTTATGGCATCGCACAAAGTCGCCTTGTAAGCCGCCCAGTCGGTGATTGCGGGAAGTTCGCCGTCGGCCACAAGCTGCCGGCGGCGTGTGTTCAGGGCGTCGTTGAGGGCTGCTCCGATAACGCGCAGACGGCAGTTGAAAGTGTAGATGATGGTGGCTTCCAGCTTGGATTTTTGCGACTCATTGATATGGATCTCAAGCGTGCTGTCGTCTCGATAACGCACGCCTATTGATCCGGGGAAGTTGTAGTCTGTGCCAAGCTCGCCCGGCACGCTGCCGATGTCGGTTTTGGGGAAAAGGATATACGCTTCATGCGTTCCGGGTATGTACCAATCGGGTGGATCATTGGAAAGACCACGAAAGGGCGAGAACCCCTCGCTGGAATCCGGGTCCAGAACCAGAAGCACCGTGCATTCCATACCGTTGTTGAAACCGAGCATGAACAACTCCTCCGTGCTGTCGGCATCGCAATCAATTAGTTTGGGAGAAGAAATATGTCCGAAGTTGATGTACCAGCCGGTGCGGTTGGCGTGGGCGTCCCACAAAGAAATATGCGCCCGGGCCGGCATCTCCTGGGCCACAATCGAGACGACATACGGTTTGTCCTTGCCCTGGAAGATGTTATAGTAGATAGCGTCGTAGACCACACCGGGCGTGTCAACAGGGAGATGTCCGAGAATACCGGCAAGCGGATTGTGAAGTAACTCTCCGTCGTATGAATAAAAACGAAGTAGTCCTTTGTCCAGGCAGTTTTGGTCATAGCGGGGGAAGAAGACAACTTCATTCTTTCCATCACTATTCAGATCACGGACCCGCCCGAAGTTGAACGAACAGATGTAATACAACGGATCGCCTGGCGGAATCGGAGAGGTAACGGGCGGATAGGGCAGGGTATCGCTCCAGAGCAAAAGAGAGTCTGAGTTGTAAACATCGAGACTGCTGTTGTGGGTGTTGGCCACGGCGTACTCCGGGTTGTCGTCAAACCACGGCATCCAGCGCTCCGGGGCGACCAGCACAAACAGCACGGCCAGAAGGATAATCACAGCCGGGACCTCTACCCAGGCCGAACGCCCGGCCTGCACCGCTTTGCGGGCAACATAGGTCGGCAGGGAAGACCGTTGCCGGGTAACAACCTGGTGGTTGACCATCACGGTATGAAGCGATTCGGCGCCGATCAACTCCAGCTTGCGGTCAGGGTACTTTTTCTCAAGCTCCAAGCTATATTTCCATGCCTGCTCCACATGCTGTCGGGGGATAATGAGGAACTGGATATCGGAATGAAACGCCCGATTGATTTTCAGTTTCAGGGCCTCGGCATCTATCGTTTCGATCCGGCCGTCAGGTGAAAGGGCGCCGCTGAGCACGGCCTGAGGATTTATCGATATCCTTTCCCGAAGAACTTCAAGCCGCGTCAGGGCCGCGGCCGCACCAACAGCGAACGCCAGACCCAGCGAATCGCCGGTGAAGCGAGCGCCCCTGGAACTCAGTTCAAAATCGAATCGATAGCGCCGTTTCAAAGGCAGCCGATACTCATCAAGCGTGAACTTGCGAAGGGCGGTCACAGACTCCCGGGCCTGCTCGACAAAGCGGTCGTCGGCCTCCTTGACCGGATTGCGAACCACGATATCGTCCTGATCCGCGTCGGTTGACATCCTTGAGGCGGTTATAGAGAGCCGAAGGCTCCGTCCCCGGGGGGGGAGGTCGAGGTCAGGGTAGTGCTCGATAAACAGACAGGTTACCTCGGCCGTTTTTTTCGAGGCCGGTGTCGGCTCTGGCGCGATGTCGTGGTCGGTTTCGGCTCGATGCAGGAGCAGATCGAAAGCGCCGAGATCACTGGCGGAGACAGCCTCACGGCATTCAGACTCCACGAGATTTACCAGGGCGCCAAGGTCCTCAATCTCATCGGGGAGAAATTCCGGGGGGGTACTCCTGCGAGCAGCCTCGGCCAGGGGAGAGAAGAATTCGCGGACATACGACTCCAGGCCGGGATGTTCTCCGGAGAGGAATAAGCGAAATAACTGCAGGCCGCAAAGGAGTCTCAACTCTGGCTGCGCCGCTGTCTTAAGCTGGCGCCGCAGGCGGGCCGCGGCCCGTTCGATTTCAAATATCTGTTTCATCTCCCCCGTCTAAGTCTTACTGATACAAATATATCTCCAACGTTCCCTGAACGTTGATATTGTCAAAATACGCCAGGTCGGATTCGGCGGTCTCGATAGAGACAAACCCCTCATCACCCGGCTTTCGCACGGCCACTCTGACAGGCGTTTCCTTCTGAGGATCGGCCAGCTTCAACACTTTCACTTCCAAGCGACGGTTTCTGCCTTTGCCGCTGAACGTTACCCTTATTTGGTCGCCGGAGGGACCGTCGAGAACGGTTGAAGCGACATCGTCGATATCGACTTTTATGGGCGACAAGCTGAAGGTGGCTACCGGGAAGACGGCGTCGGCCGTGAGCATTTCCTCCTTCGGCCAGTCGACTCGTCCGAGATTGACGCGTCCGTTATCGTCGGTGAGGTACTCCGCTCCGGTAGCAAACGGCCTGACCAGAATGCCCCGGCATGACGCGGGATCAGCGGCCATGAGATAAAGCCAGATATCCTTTGACTGGGCATCCTGTACCGCCCGAAGGACTATGGAACGGTCCTTGGAGGCCAGAGTCACCGAGGCTGTCTGGGTGGTCTTCTCCTCTCCCTGCGCCGCCAGGATGCGAGCCACCCGGTCGTCGGTGAAGGCCTCAACTTCGATCGGCAGGAGGCGTATGACACTTTTTGACCCGGAGGCGCTCCAGGTTCTTTCTAATTGAGCCAGTTGCTGGCGGCAGCGCTCGAGGATGAAGTGGCAGTAGGCGCAGTCCTTCAGGTGCTGCTCCAGCGCCGGACGATTCTCCATCCGGTCATCGAGAAGATATCGCTCCCATTCCTCAAGTGATGGGCACTTCTGAATATCCATCATAAAACCTCTCGCGATAAGGCGACATATCCACTTATCATAACCCTGCTCTATAATAATATAGTATCCGACCGGTCGAATCGCAGAGTTTTTCTTTAGTCCATCTCACGACTGGCCATCTCTTTTAGCTGTTGCTTAGCAAATTTGGCCAGGTATTCAAACCTGGTCCGACAGGCCTTTGCATACCTGTCCCGGGTCAAGCCGGGCCAATAAGCCTGAAGATACTGAAAATAACTCTGAGCCTGACCGCCATTGGCGCAATCGCACAGAAGGTCATCCAGGGCGGTCTCAAAACGCGTATGCTCGTCTTCAGGCAGGCCACACTTACGGCCGTATTGGTGCAGTTTTTCCCGCGTTTTCTGTTTTGCTCCGCTTAACGCCCGGCTGAGTGCCATGCCGGAAATCGGGTCTTCCTCGCACTGGTGGGGACTGTGATGCAACTCCGATGCGGCCAACTGGGACGACACTTCTTTCAGGGCCGAAAAGAGTTTTTCAATAGTGATGGCGCTGCAATAATCGGCAGTGCTGGTCATCCGTGAAAGTATATCGAAAGCAATATCGCGCAGTGTTGACTTTCCCAGATCGATTGTCGCCAGTATCGAAATGAGGTCCGCGTGGCCAGCCAGCATCCGTCCGGACGTGATTCTGTCGTTGCCCACCAGCGCAACCCATTCAGGATGCCTGAGCGGGAAAGCAACCAGACGGCTGTCCAGGCGGATAGCCCGGTGGAGATTGCGCCACAACCGCGCACTGTACGCGTCGTACTCCGCCCAGCGATGGAACAGCTCGTTGGATGCTGTCTGCACAACTATCTTACGAAACAACTGGAAGATACCGAGATCATCGGTGTCACCCAGTCGGTCGATGGCACGCCTCAGCGGTGAATCAAGTCCGTTAGCGGGAAAAAGGCTTGACACAAGTGATGTTGACAGGGTGGAGGTCGATGTTGCCTGCGTACTCGCCGTTATCCGCAGCCGTCCGGGCATGGAGGTTTGCACGGTGGTTGACGCCAGGTCGATGAGCCGGTGAAGAAGGCGCGAATCGGTTTTGCCGGCGCAATAAGCGCGGACACTACTCGCCACATCCGCAATGAACGTCCGATAGGAAACGGCCGGCCCCATTGTT
>JAUXCD010000149.1 GCA_030619085.1 Candidatus Zixiibacteriota bacterium | reverse complement strand
TTTCGTTTGTCAACTGACTTGAGCCAACAATTGTCCGTCCGGACAAAAAAAGGGCCTGATATTTCAGGCCCCTCCCCAATCGGTAATTGTTTATGGCTATCTAATCGTTCTTACTTATCAAATTGTCAGTTTACCGATTGGGAATAGTGAAATAATCCATGATTTCGTAATCAATGGTGCCGTCGAAGCCGAACTGGATATGCTGTACGAAACCGCTGGCGTCAACCCCGATCACGGTCGGGAAGAAGGCCATGTGGTATTTGTCGCGGTAATATCGCTCATCGTAATAGATGAGTTTTGCCTTTACCAAAAGCGGGCGGTATTCGTCCGGAACACCGTCGGCATCGCGCGTGGCGCAGACGACCACCTGAACATCGGCCGCCAGCTTCGGTGCGACATCCCGTGCCCACGTTTTCAGCAGATTTAAGCACGGCTCACAGCTGAAACTGGTGAAAATCAGGACGGTTTTCTTACCCTGGAGCAATTGCTCGAATCCGGCTACCGAGCCGTCGAGTTCGAAATAATCGTCCAGGGGAAACAGGTCGCCGTCATTGAATTCCACCCACGGTTGTACTTCGTTGTCGCCGGTCGGGGCCGGTCTTGAAACGCCGGTTTCCATCGGCGATTTATCCACAAGGGCGAAACCTACATAGATGCCCCCGGCGACACCTGTAAAGGCGATAATGGCGCCAAATAGCATCTTGACGTAAATACTCTCCAGTAGTTTTGACATGGGAACCAACTCCGTTTGGTTGTTTAATAAAGATTGTCTTATGAGTTACAGGTAATATAACTCAGGCCGCTGTCAAAATCTGACAGTACAACTTGTGGAAGTCTGACAATCTTCTCCTTTTTATGAATATCCCCCCGGGTGTTCAAGCAAGGGGGATCTGGCCGGCAAGACGGGGTCCGGGCAATTCTCAGATGGCACTTTCCTAAACCGTCGCGGCCACGTATATTGAATTCCATGAAAAGCCGGACTCTATCAGTCGTTTTGATTGTCGCGCTGGCGCTGGGCGCGAGTAGTTTTGCTCAGGTCAAAAAGCCACCGACGCTGGAAAGAGAGCATTACAACTATTACTTTGATAAGGCGGCCTTTGTCGCTGTGGCCGATTCGGCGCTCGACCGGGCGCGCGTGCGCTTGTCTGAGCTGGTGCGTCACGAACTGTCATACAAGCCGGCGGTATATATCCCGGAGACCGACGCGGAGTTCGGCCGGTTGACGCGCGGTGTTCTGCCCGATTGGGGGGTAGCGGTGGCCTTTCCCCAGCGAAAACTAATCGCCATCAAATCACCGGATAAATTCAATGTCAACCGCAGTTTATCGGAATTGCTGGCACATGAGTACGCGCACCTGGTGACTGACGAGCGGACCGGATTTCACCATCCGCCGCGATGGTTCAACGAGGGATTGTCCATGTATGTGTCAATGGAATGGGGTTGGTCGGACAACCTGGCGATGTCCAAAGCAGCGGTGTTCGGGCAGTTGATTCCCCTGGCAGACATAGAGTTGGTGAACCGGTTCGGCGAGGGCAAGGCACATGTGGCCTATTCGCAGTCCTTTCTGGCCGTCAAGTATTTGTTCGACGAATACGGGGTAAACTCGGTCAACATTTTCCTCGACCAGATCGCGGCCGGCAAGTCCGCAAACCATGCCCTGATCGAGTCCACCGGCTCGAGTTACTCTGAATTTGACAAAGAGTTTATAAAATTTTTGCAGAAACAATACAACGTATCCTCATTGTTTATGGACACTTTTTTCTTCTGGATTGGCTTGGCCCTGATTGTGGTTGTGGGCACGTTTCTTCGCTATCGAAAACGCCGTCAGGTATTCAAGAAGTGGGAACGGGAAGAGAAGTTCCAGTCGACGGATTTCGACTATGGTGACCCGGATCACCCGGAGCGAACCGATGACGACGAGCCATGGCGAAGCTGAGCCATAATATAGTATATCTCCTGGCGTTAACACTCCAGAGGCTGGCGCGTTTGATGTCAGCCCGGGCGGCTGACAGCCTGGGGCGGGGTTTGGGCAGCATGGCTTATGCCCTGTTGGCATCCCGGCGGCGGGTTGCCGATGACAACCTGCGCCATGCCTTCCGGGGCAAGTTCAGCGATGACCAGAGAGCGACGCTGGTCAAGAAAGTCTTTCACAACATCGGCCGGACATCGGTGGAAGTTGCCCGCTACGGCAAACTGACGCCGGCCGGTCTGAGGGAGATTGTCGTCGGCGATGGTGCTGACATTCTCGAGCGCGTGCATGCCGAAGGCAAAGGCGGGCTTGTTACCACCGCTCATTTTGGCAACTGGGAATACGTGGGGAGTTGGGTGGCGGCTATGGGGTACCCCATGGATCTGCTGGTACTAAATCAGCATAACGAAATGTTTGATCGCCTGCTCAACCAGAGCCGTAAGGCTATGGGCGTGGGTATTGTACCCCTCGGCAGCAGCGTAAAAAACGTTTTCAAGGCTTTGAAGGATAACCGGTTTGTCGGAATTGCCGCCGACCAGCACGATCCGAGCGGCAATCTTATAATCGATTTTCTCGGGCGTCCGGCGTCGGCGGCCCGCGGTCCGGCAGTTTTCTCGCTTCGCACCGGTGCCCCGGTGCTGCCATTCTTATTGCGGCGGGAAAGCTTCAAGCGCCATGTCATGGTGGCCGGAGAACCGATTTATCCGCCAACCGCAGGGGACGAGGAGCAGAACGTCCGAGACATAGTGGAGCGCTATCACCGTTTCTTTGAGGAGACTGTCCGGCTCTATCCTGACCAGTGGCTATGGACACATCGCCGTTGGAAAGTGTGATATTCGCATCGTTCGGAAACTTTTGGCGGGCGATCACGTAGAAAGGGCGTATAACTATAATAATATCAATGCGTAAGGTCATCAATCCTCATATATGTCAGAGGAAAGGGTAAAGTGAAAAAGTATATTACTATTGGCATCGTTATTGTCGCAATTTTGGTCGGTTACTACGTTGTCGACGCCATCTTCACCCCTTCATACGAAATCCCCACCACCGCCGTAAGTAACGGCGAGTTTGTTATCTCGCTGTCTGCCAACGGTTCGGTCAATGCCAAACGAGCAGTGACACTGTCGGCGCCACGCATTCGAAACCTCCAGATCACCTGGCTGGCGCCCGAAGGGTCAATGGTTGAGGCGGGCGCTCCGGTAATTAAGTTCGACGCCTCGAAGCAGACGACCGATCTGGCCGACAATGAATCCGACCTGAAAATCAAGTTGTCGGCGCTGCAGCGGGCCAAGCAGGAATACACGATTCAGGAGAAGCAACTCGAGCTCAACCTGGAGAAGTCTCGCCGCAATTACGACGAGAAAAAACATGAGGCGCCGCGCGTGGCCGAGGAAGCGCGCCTGGAACAGGAGCTGGCCGAGTTGAATTTCCAGGCCAAGCTCGACCAGTTGACCGGCGACGTGGAAAAAGCGGAAGTGGAAGTGCAGCGCGCCCGCGACAAAGTGGAGCAGGGCAAAAAAGAGCTTGATCAAATGACCCTCAGCACTTCTATCCCGGGCCTGGTCGTTTACCTGGAAATCTGGAAGGGCGGAACGATGGGCAAGGTCGAGGAAGGAGATTCCCCGTGGCCGGGACAGGGGCTGGTGAATCTTCCGGACCTCTCGGAAATGATTGTCGAGACCGCCGTCAGCGAAGTTGATGCCAACAAGGTGGATACCGGCCAGGAGGTGATCGTGACGCTGGACGCTTTCCCCGACAGACTTTATCATGGATCGGTCATTAAGAAAGGCACGCTGGCAAGAAAGAAAGAGCGTGGTTCGAAACTGAACGTCTTCGACGTCGATGTTGCGATTGAGAATGCCGATGAAGACGTGAAGCCGGGCATGTCGGCCTCGTGTGACATAATCATCGACCGCATCGAGAGTGTCGTATCGGTTCCGCTGGAGGCGGTATTCGAGAAAGAAGGGCAGACGGTCGTTTATCTCAAGAACAAGAAAGAGCGTAAGGTGTCGGTCGGCCGGCGAAACGACGAGGCAATTGAGATTGTCGATGGATTGGAAGGCGACGAGGAGATATGTCTGATTGATCCGACCCTCGAGGAACATGGTCTTCCCGGCGACAAGGCGACGGAGCCAGAGATGAACAAGGGGCGTAGCTCGAAAATAGATGGCACTCCGCCAAGGGGCGGCAATCGACGGGGCCGTTGATGAATTACGGACGTGTATTCCAGGTATCTATTGAAGCCCTGACGGCCCATCGACTGCGCACCCTGCTGACGATGCTGGGCGTGATTTTCGGCGTGGGAGCGGTTATTGCCATGCTGTCGATTGGCGAAGGGGCGAAGCAGGAGGCACTGGAACAGATTTCTATCCTCGGCATCAATAATGTCATTGTCAACGCCAAGGTGCCGGAAGAGGGATTGGCATCCGATCTCGGCCTCATACGTTCGCCGGGACTTTCACTTGCCGATGGTGAGAACATCGCCCACTTCACAAATCTGGTCTCACAGGTCATCCCCCAGCGCTATGAGCCCTATCCCAGTATTCTCTACCGGTCCCAAGAGGCACCGGTGCGAGTAGTGGCAACCATACCCGAGTATATCTTCTCGTCATCGATCGAGGTGGAGAGAGGGCGGTTCCTCACCCACCGGGATAACGAGGAGTTCGCACAGGTGTGCGTTCTGGGTGCCAAGGCCAAGCGCAGCCTCTTCGCCTTCGAGGATCCCATTGGCAAGAACGTCCGGATTTCCGACTTAAGTTTCACGGTGGTGGGAGTGATGGCGGATAAGTACATCGGTCGGGGTAAGGTTGAGGGTTTCGAACTGAAGAATCTCAACGAAGATGTTTACATTCCACTCAAAACTGTGCAGAAGAAATTCGATCGAGTACCTTCCTCCAGCAGCGAATCGAGGTTTGGCCGTCGGCACATCGTCATCGAAGAAAGCGAGGACCAGAAATACAACACGCCGGAGATTGACCAGTTGACTATTACGGTGACGGATTTGAAATACATCAAGACGGTCACCAACCTGGTCGAAAGAATAATGCGGCGACGGCACTTCGGTGTCGAAGATTACGAGATCGTAGTTCCCGAATCATTGCTTCGCCAGACACAGAAGACTCAGCAGATTTTCAATATCGTCATGGGAGCGATCGCGGGCATTTCGCTTTTGGTGGGCGGAATCGGCATCATGAACATCATGATGGCCACCGTATTGGAGCGAACCCGTGAAATCGGAGTGCGGCGAGCTGTGGGCGCGACGCGAACGGATATCATGAGGCAGTTTTTGATTGAGGCGGTGACTATCTGTCTCGTCGGCTGTGTTATCGGCATCGTAATCGGCCTGGTTCTGGCCAGGGGTATCGCATTTTATGCGGGCTGGCCGACTATCGTCTCGCTGTTCTCCATTGTCCTGGCGGTTGGCGTGTCCTCCGCCGTGGGAGTGATATTCGGCATGTACCCGGCACGAAAAGCAGCTATGCTCGATGTTATTGACGCACTCAGGTATGAATAAATCCAGAGATGATTATAAGTAGAGGCTTATTATGAAGCAGATAGTTGTATCTTCAAGCACTCTGAAATTACTGATATTACCGGCCCTGTTACTACTCGGCTGGATAATTATCGCCGGGCCGGCGGGTGCGGTGGAACTGACCTGGCAGCAGGCACTCGACATTGCCGTAAACAAATCGAGCCGGGGCACGATAATCTCCGGCGACCTGGAGGTGGCACAGCAAGAGTACAATGCCCGGCGTGTAACATTTCTGCTGCCAAAGGTGTCAATTAACAGTTCGTTGCCGTCGTATTCGGTCGATGAATCTTTCCGGTTCTTCGGCGGCGCCACCGAGAAATCGCTGTTCAAAACCACTGATTTCGATTTCCGCTCCAACATCCAGCTTGACCAGAGTCTCATTACCGGCGGCGATCTCAAGGTAACGGCCAATCTGCTTCGGGCCAATTCGAAATATCCGAATACGGCCCTCAGCGGTGTGGAGATCGACGAGCTGACCAACCGTGGCTACTTTGATTTCAATTTTACACAGCCGCTTCTGCAGCCGTCAACGGCCAAGCATGAGCTTAATAACCGCAAAGACGATCTCGAGATTGCCCGCCTGGTCCGAATTGAAGAGGTGACCAAACTCAGAAGAGAGGTCACTGAGGCTTACCTGGGCGTGCTGGAGGTGTCATTGAATAGTGAAATCGCCGCCAGCAAGGTGGAGGCGGCCAATCTCACCGCCGATATCGACTCGTTGAAATTCGTCGATGGCGTCCTGTCGGAGGAAGATTGGCTGATGTCGGCCTCGGCTTTGCTTGATGCCGAACTGGAGCAGTTCGATGTGGAGAACCAGACCAAGGAGCAGCACCGTTTGCTGATCTCGCTGCTGGATATGGATGTCGAAGACAAGATAGAGGCCAGCATCCCGGTAATCACCGACCTGCTGGAGCCGACTCAGAACCAGGCGCTGGTGAGCCGCTGGACGGAATCGATACCCCTTCAGAAATCATCTTTCGAGTATCGCAAGCAACAGCGTGCGGCCGATTTTGCCGCCGCTAATTATGGTATCCAGGGCAGCCTGGCGGCCTCTTATTCCTTTGGTCGCGGAACGGTCGAGTATGAGACCCTGGGAAACGATGACATCAAGACCAACAGTTGGGGCATCTCGATAAACCTGTCTTATCCTTTATGGGACGGCGGGGCCTCGGGCGCATCGGTGAAGGCGGCCCGCCTGTCGGCGGAGAAAGCCCGCCTGGAGCATGAGCGGACCGAGAAGGCGGCCAAGGCGGAAATAGTCAATTTGCTT
>JAUXCD010000231.1 GCA_030619085.1 Candidatus Zixiibacteriota bacterium | reverse complement strand
TGGGATCGTGATCTTGGGAATAATGACCATATACCAGTGCAGGTGACGCGTATCCTCGTCACCTATCGGGGATGACCTCAGGATGTAGTTATAATCAGGGTCGTTGAGACCGTTGTACAGTTTGGCGAGAATTTCCCGAAGTACCGAGGCCAGTTCCGCAATTTGCTCATCGTCGATCGACAAAAAGCTGGGCTGGTGATTCTTGGGGTAAATGCGACACTCGAAAGGTGACCTGGCCGCGAATGGGCAGAAAGCGGCAAAGTTCTCGGAATCAATGATTATGCGCTCACCCTGACGGAGTTCTTCGGCCACCATATCGCAATACACACAGGTGCCCATCTTGTCGTAATGCAGCACCGCTTGCTCCATCGGGTAACGAACGTGGGGCGGCACGATCGGGGTGGCGATAATCTGCGAATGCGGATGTTCCAGCGAGGTCCCGGCGCGCTGGCCGTGATTGCGAAAAATCGTAACGATATTGATCTTGTCGTTTTTGCTGATCTCCGCCTGACGCTGCCGGTAGGCGAAAAGGATATTAGCCACCTCGGTGAGGTTCATCAACGCCGGTGTCTGATTGTGCAGGGGGTGTTCCACCACAACCTCGGCAATGCCGAACCCCTTGGCCGCCAGAAACGCCCCCACCCAGCTTCGGGTCGTGGCCAGATGCGGTTGCAGAGCGGCGTATTTATTGGGAATCACACGCACCTGCCAGGCACCTTCTTCGGGATAAGTGTAAACCGCCTTTTCAGTCTGGGCTTCATTTCCGACGCAGAAGGGACAGTCGTCCTTGAATGCCGGAATATGCTCCGTGCGGAGTCTTTTTTTGGCATAGTCGGTGGGACGTCCCACCCGGTCCGAGGCGAGAATGACCCACTCTTTCGTGGCCTGATTCTGGCGAAATTCCGGCATAACCACTCCCTGCTTTTTTGTAATATTTTGCCTGCATCTAACAATAGCCAATTGTTGACTTCCGGTCAATCCACGTTTGAGCGCGACCCGGAAAGCGGAGGTTCTTTTCGCTTGTATCAATTGAGGAAGTGGCAATACATTATGAACTGAGAGGCTCAGATCTCAATTTTCTGTTTAAGAGGACATAATGGTTGATTGGTCAGAGAAGTGCTGGAAAGAGATGCTCATTTACCAGCGCAAATCGTCCATCGCCGAAGACATGCTCGACATGATAGCAGCCTGGCTGGACCTTAAGCCGGGGATGACGACCGTTGACATCGGCTGCGGTCTGGGCTATATGGGCTACACTTATTGGCCCTATTTCGGCCAGGGTGGCGGTTATATCGGAGTGGACGTCAACCTGAATCTTCTGGGTGAAGCGCGTGGCGCGGCCAAAAAATGGTCCCAGGGCGGGCAGGCTTTGTTTATCTCCGGTGATGCCTACCACCTGCCTATTGCCGACAACTCCGCCGACCTGGTAGTGTGCCAGGCGGTTCTTCAACACATGGACAAGCCTGAAGCCGTCCTGGCGGAGATGGTCCGCCTCGCCCGGCCGGGCGGTCTGATCTTTTGCCAGGAACCGGACAATCTGTCAACCCTGCTGTCGGAAAACTATACCTCGCTTCCCGCGCGAACTGTTGAGGAACACCTGCTGGCGGACAAGGTGCACCGCCTCGCCGTCGCCGGTCGCATCAAGCTGGGCCGAGGGGACTGGACGGTCGGCATCAAAATCCCCAAACTCATGCACGACCTTGGCCTTGCAGACATCAGAATCAGGAAAAACGACCGTGTCACCTGCCTTCTACCGCCGTACGACGACCCCCTGCAACAGATTCAACTGGACAGCATCAAGAAGCAATGGCTCAACGACGAACGGCACAAACGTTGGACCGAGGAACTCGAAGAGGAGTTCCTCGCCGGCGGCGGCCAGCCGCAGGAATTCGACAGTTACCGGGAGATTGATAAGAGAATCATGTCCATTTTCAGACAACAAATCGAGAAAGGCGAGTACTTCGCCTGTGGCTCCGCCCACTTCTACTTTGTCAAGGGAATCAAGCCGTGATCGGAAAGACGTCGTGGTAGGGCAAGCTACTTCCTGACGGTAATCTGTTTAACTTCTTCCTCGTGGTCGTAGCAATAGACACCACAGTTGAGACACCGGCTCGATTCATACCGGGCATCTTCCTCACTGATAGTCCCTTCGACCTCTTTGAAAGTACCGAGACGATCTTCCAGCGCCACCACCGGTTCGTGCACCCGGGGTTTGGTTTCCACACCCACAATCGATTTTATTAATGACTCGGGAATAAAACCCTTCTGGCGATCACGGACCGGCGGAATCTCACCGTCCATCATGTAATAATGAATCGAACGGGCGGCGTATCGTCCGGCCGCGATAGCATCGACCATCAGCGCCGGGCCGGTGAAACAGTCACCGCCAGTGAAAACGTAGGGCACGGTGGTTTGAAGCGTGTCTTCCTTGGCATCGATAGTATTCCACTTGGTCACCTGCAAATCGGGTACCCCTTCCTGCTTGAGGAAGTCAAGATTTGGGAACTGGCCGACCGCCTCGATGATGGTGTCGCATGCGATGGTGTCAATAGCGCCCTCGACTGGAACCGGCCGCCGGCGACCGCTGGGATCAGGCTCGCCCAGCTTCATCCCCTGAACCTCCATCGCCGTGATTTTCCCATTGTCACTCAAGATTCGATTGGGGGCGCTCAGGAACTTGAGAATAATGCCCTCTTCCTCAGCCGCCACAATCTCGGCCGGGTTGGCCGGCATCTCATCGCGTGAACGGCGATAGACGATAGAGACCGTTTCAGCACCCAGTCTCAGGGAGCTGCGGGCGGCATCGATAGCCGTGTTGCCACCGCCGATCACGATGACGTTTTTGCCGATCTCGACATCCTCGCCGGACTGAAAGCGGCCCAGAAATTCAATCCCGCTGCACACGCCCTCAAGATCGCGCCCTTCGATATCGAGACGATGTTCGTTCCAGGCGCCGACCGCGACAAAAACGGTGTCATACCCTTCGGCCCTGAGGAAATCCATGGTGAAGTCTTTGCCTAAAGCCACATTAGTCCGGGCCGTGATACCCAACTGGAGGATGCCCTCTATTTCCCAGTCGAGAACCTTCTTGGGCAGTCGGTATTCCGGTATGCCGTAGCGGAGCATCCCGCCCAGGGCCGGGAGTTTTTCAAAGATGGTGACACCATGCCCCAGACGCCTGAGGTAATAGGCAGCACTTAGTCCGGCCGGACCTCCGCCAATGATGGCAACTTTCTTGCCGGTCTCGGGAGCTACCGGAATGTGCAGTCGACCGTGATTCATCTCGTAGTCGGCAACGAATCTCTTGAGATAGTTTATCGACACCGGTTCGTCGTTGATCGTCCGGCGGCAGGCCAGTGCGCACGGTTCCGGACAGACGCGACCGGTGCTCAACGGCAGAGGGTTACTTTCCTTGATGGTGAGCAGCGCTTTGGCGTACTCGCCTTCCTTGATGTACCGAATATACTTGGGGATATTAATCTGGGCCGGGCATTTCTGGCGACACGGCGCCAGACATTCGGTGTACTGGTTCCAATGGAGGATCCTCGTCTTTTCCGAAATCAAGGAGATGATCCCCTTGGGGCAGGCCTCAATGCACGCACCGCACCCGACACATTGCTCCGGTTTGAATATCGGTAGACCGGTGGCGCTCATCTCAATAGCGCCAAACTTGCAGGCCCGAAAGCAGGTTCCCAGCCCCAGGCAACCGTTGTCGCATACCAGCGGTCCGTTATAGTACAACATGGCCGCACGACAGTCACGGAATCCGGAATACTCGAACTTGTGAGTGGCGCGATGACCGCCCTGGCAGTCCAGGCAAGCTACTTGCGGCTCGGTGTCGGGCAGCTTCATACCCAGGTACTCGGCAATTTCGTGGGCCACTTCCGTCTGCCCCACCACGCAGGCGTTGACTTCAACCTCGCCGTTGACCATCGCTTCTGCGCAGGCGGCACAACCGGCATAACCACAGCCACCGCAGTTGGCACCCGGCAGAATATCCTGCACGCC
>JAUXCD010000111.1 GCA_030619085.1 Candidatus Zixiibacteriota bacterium | reverse complement strand
GGGGTCGTTTCTCCGGCGTTGATGCCG
The DNA here is from genome assembly GCA_030619085.1 of Candidatus Zixiibacteriota bacterium. GTDB lineage: Bacteria > Zixibacteria > MSB-5A5 > GN15 > FEB-12 > JAUXCD01. Next base: position 8,516 of record JAUXCD010000111.1, on the reverse strand, counting down.
AGTTGGCGTTTGAGTTCCTCGGCCACCACCGGACCGCCACGAACGTGACAGGCGGTACCCAGACACACCGATACCAGATGACGGCCGCGAGGCTGCAGGCTGAAGGCACTATAGAAAGTGGCTACACCATAGACGTCGACCATGGACCGTCCCGTCTTCTCAGCAACCTCCTCCAGGGCCGGTCGTGGAAGATATCCATACAATGACTGGATCTCTTCCAGAATAGCGATTAGACCGCCGTGTCCCTTGCCGTATTTCTCCAGAATACCCGCGATATTCTCTGAAATCATGGTAATCCTTCCACATTCGGTGCGCGAATCGTCGTCAAGACTATAACCTCGCACAGAAGTTCTCAGTCCTGCACGTAATAATTGACAATAGAACGTACCTTATCCCGCAAACATCATGCCAAAAGCTGTGACGGTCGACATTTTCGCATGTGATGGCTCAATCATATCCGGTGTGCGATTGATTCACGGTTGACCATCAATAGCTTAGACGACACTGCCCATTTCGTAATATGAGTGATAGTTCGCATTGCCGATCAAGCCGTTACGATGCGATGCGACCAGAAATGTGGGGAGTTATGTACCGGTGGGGAGATATTCCCCACTTGGTACCATCAGGCCTCGCCGTTATGCGATGCTTTGAGTTTCTCGCGAAGGGTCTTGCGGTCAATTCCCAGTATCTGGGCCGCACGGGTCTTGTTGCCGTTCACACTGGCCAACACATTCTGGATGTGCTCTATTTCCACCTGGGCGAGCGTGCGGTCGTTACCCGTGTCGTATGGGACAGAGTTTTTCATGAGTGATGGAAGATCGTGGGCTTCTATTATCTCACTGTCACTCATTATCATCACCCGCTGGACGACATTCTGCAGTTCCCGCACGTTGCCGGGCCAGTAGTAATCTTTCAGCACACGGATGGCGTTCGGGGAAAACTGAACGGTCGGGTGGTCAAGTTCTCGTGCATACTGATCGGCGAAGACATTGGCCAGAAGCAGAATATCGTTTTCTCGGTCTCGCAGAGGGGAAACATTTATCGTAACCACGCTCAAGCGGAAATACAGATCTTCCCGGAACAGCTTCTTGGTCACCAGATTCTCAAGATTCTTATTGGTCGCGGCCACAATGCGAACATCCACTTTGTGCTGAGCACTGTCGCCGACCCTGACGATCTGCTTGTCCTGCAGCACCCTGAGCAGTTTCACCTGCATGTTCACACTGGTTTCACTGATTTCATCGAGGAACAACGTGCCGCCATCGGCCGCCTGGAAAAAGCCCGTCCGCGATTCGGTGGCCCCGGTGAACGAACCCTTGACGTGACCAAACAGTTCGCTCTCCAAAAGCCCTTCGGGTATCCCGCCGCAGTTGACCGGCACGAACGGAAAAGCCGCCCGGTGGCTGTTGTAATGGATGGCGCGCGCAACCAGCTCCTTGCCGGTGCCGCTCTCACCGGTTATGAGGACATTGGCTATGGTCGACGACGCCCGGTTGATGGCGTGGTACACCTGCTGCATCGGCTTGGATTTGCCCACCAGACCGTGAGGCTGGGACAACTCCAGTGCCTGGGGGTGACGCGCCGCGCGCCGCTCCGAGAGCCGTCGCAAGGCACGCTCAACGGCATTGAACAACTTCTCGTTAGTAAACGGCTTCTCCAGGTAATCACCCGCGCCCAGTTTGACCGCCTTGACGGCCCGGTCGATAGAGGGGTAACCCGTTATCATCACGATCTCGATATCCGCAAAATTGTCATGGACATAGCGCACCAGATCGAGGCCGTCAACCTGGGGCATTTTATAGTCGGTGATCACCAGGTCAATGGGCGTCAACTCCAGCGTCCGCGTTGCCTCCCCGACAGAATGGGCTGTAATCACGCTGTATCCCCGCGAAGTCAGGTTCCTTTCGACCACTTCCAGTGTGTCCGGGGCGTCGTCGACGACCAAAATGCGAATCTCATTCGGGTTTTTGTACGACACCATTTGCCCTTTAGTTATCCTCAACAGGGTTTATCGGCAGACAAATCGCGAACTGGGTGCCTTTGCCGGGCTGGCTCTCGACATTTATGTCGCCGCGGTGAGCGGCGACAATGCCGTGCACTACCGACAGCCCCAGTCCCGTACCTTCGTCTACATCCTTGGTCGTAAAGAACGGATGGAAAATGTTCTCGAGAGTTTTTTTGTCCATGCCGACGCCGGTATCCTCAACAACCAGCAGTATATTCTGATCGTCGTGACTGGTGCGGATAATCAGGTTGCCGCCGTCGGGCATCGCCTGCACCGAGTTGACGACCAGGTTGGTGAGCACCTGAAGCATCTGCGCGCGGTCAGCCGTGATATCCGGCAGGGAGCTATCAATATCGCACCGCAGATTGATTCCGGCCTTGACGAAGCGGGAATCCAGAAAGAACAGGCCATCCTCGATCAACTCATTGAGATTAAACGGAAGTTTCACCGGGCTCGTCTCACGGGAGAAAACTAAAAGACCTTTGATGATCTCCCCGGCGTGTAATGCCGACGAGACGATCTTGTTCATGTCCCGGCGGTTTTTTCCCGAAATGTCAGGCTCGGATGCCGCCAACTGCGCGAATCCGACAATATTCGACAGAGGTTCGTTGAGCTCGTGAGCGACCCCGGCCGCCAGTTGACCAATCGTTGCCAGCCGGTCGGCATGACGCAGTTGGCCCTGAAGTTTACGCTTCTCTTCTAAATAGCTTTTCTGCTCAATGGCGAATGCCAGCTCCCGCGCGACAGTGTCAAGCAAGTGACTTTCTTCCAGCATGAAAGGCCCCTCGTCAATCGGCGGTTTCTCTACTGTGTAACCTACTTCGACAAAGCCCCGCTTCTGGCCGTCGATCACGATATCGGAACTCATTTTCTGTACGATCTCATCAACCCCGGCCGTAGCAAAACTGCGCACATCCAGAACTACGCGCGCCGCCGCATCCTTTGGATACAGCCACCCCGGCGGAAGCAATTCAACGGCGCTCTGCAACATCTCTTCCAGCGACAACTCGGCATGGGCCACCAGCCTGGCAATGCCGTACAGACAGGTAAGTTCCTTCACTCGCTCACGCAAGGCTACCCTGATATCCCGGAGGTCCACTGCGTACCCAACTGTCTGAACCAGACGTTCATATCGTTCGACATTACGGCGAGTGAAGAATCCCATCTGGCGCGATTCCATCTGCAGAAGTCCGAGCCGGCGATGCGTACCATCGACCGGGGTTATCAGGGTCGATCGGCAATCGGGAGAAACATAAATACCCTGGCAACCGTTGGCCTGAACCTCGCGTATACTCGCATCCGGGAAAGCATCCATGTCCTCAATCCAGAAGCTGCCCGATTCGGTGAACCAGGGTTTGGTGGCATCCACGTGTGATGCCACCATATTCCGACAGACTTTTTCCAGGCTCTCGTTGCCGGAGGCTGTCCACGAGAAGCGCACCGGATTGGCAGGATCATTCATGGTAACTTCCAGACGGGCCTCGTCGGAATCATCACTCCAACGCTCGGTAAAAACGGACCGATGTTGATCCCGGATGAACATCCTGACTGCATCGCATCCCGTCACCCTGAGAACCAATCCCATCGCGTTTCTAAGAAACTCGGCCCTGGGGATACCACTGTGAGCCATCTCAAGCATCTCTCTTGAGCTTTGCTGAACGGCTTGGATCTGGTCTTCCAAGCTCTGGCCGGACAAGTTTGAGGAGTTTAGGTCATTCATGAGCAAAACGGCAGAAATTACATGTGGTCTCAGGCTCGGTGGCCAAATGCGACAGTTTGTGCAAAATAGTCAAGCGTTCCGTTGCGAAGGCTTCGATAATCCGCCTACCTCTATATCTTATAACAAGATAGCGAATATCGGCGTGGGTTGTCAAGTCCCAATTTGATCTGAAGCGCAACGTCAACCGCTCGTCATACTGGCGACCTAACATTATTTGATATATTTAATATATACGATATATATTCTTGATTTTCTTAACTATATATGTAACATTTCTAATGTTTGTGCGTACAACATATTGAACAAGCCAATAAGGAGCGGATATGAAGAAAGATTGGACATACCTGACCAGGCTGACCGGCGGCAAACCGATTATGGTGCGACGGGTCGAGGTCGGTGATGAAGGGATCGCTATCGAAGGCAATTTTGAGCTTCCCCCGCTGGCGAAACTTCAGACCGAGGACCAGGTGTTTGTGGCCGTGTTCGTCAAGTGTCACGGCTCGATCAAGCAGATGGAAAAGCACTTCGGCGTCAGCTACCCGACTATCAAAAGCCGCCTAAACCGCATCGGCGGCCTGCTGGATTTTGTCGAGGTCGAAACTACTGCCGACCACGGCGATGTCCTGGACCGTCTGGAGCGAGGCGAAATAAATGTAAACGAAGCTATCGAATCTTTGAATAAAGGAGATGATCATGAGTGACGAGAGAAAGAAAATCCTGGAGATGCTCTCCGGCGGCAAGATAACCGCCGATGAGGCCGACCGGCTGCTCACGGCCCTTGACAACCGGGCATCATCGACGGCAGACGCGGAAAGCATCACGGTTACCAGAAAGCCGAAATTCCTGCATGTCAAAGTCCACGCCGAGCCGGGCAGCCATCACAAGCACGAGAATGTAGATATCAAGATTCCGATCATGCTGCTTAAGGCCGGGATGAAACTCGGGTCGCTGGTTCCCGAAGAGACACGGGCGAAATTCAATTCGCACCTGAGCGAGAAGGGTCTGGATATTGACCTGAACCAGTTGGATTCGGAGAAGATCGATATTCTCATTCAGGTGCTGACCGAAAGCGCGATCGACATCAACAGCGACAAAGAGCAGGTCCGAATCTTCTGCGCCTGATTTCTGCAAGCTGAGAATCAACCCCGGCCGCTACCTAAAGCGCCGGGGTTTTTCTTTGCTTCGCGTGTGTCTGATTCCGTGCGTGGCGGACGTTCCCGCCTGCCACGTTCCACCACGCTGATACACAGGGACGTACACCACACACGAGGTGTGATTTTCGCTTCGCGTACCGGTTGAGAGTCAGGCAGGCTTCCCCTTCCCCACCTTCGGGACCCACTTCCCCGTATTGCGCTTGTAGCGTGAGTACTCATCGCCGTAACGAGACACGAGCAGTTTCTCTTCGTAGCGGGCGATGTAGTCATAAAAGACAAAAATCAACACCAGCACACCCAGAGAAAGAAGCGAGGCGGTGAATACCGTCAGGCAGACATAAAAAAGGAGACTGCCCAGGTACAAAGGATGCCGGACGTAGCCAAAAGCGCCGGAGGACACCACGCCGCCGGGATCATTCTCTTTTCCGGCCACAACATGCCCGGATTTGGCGAGCATCAGGGCAATAATCAATACCACCACGGCGATTATGACCCGGATGAACAGGGGAATGCTCGCGGCCGGGAACGTTGATATCTCCAGCCAGAATGAGTCCGCAACCCAGACGATCATAAACAGCACGAACAGTATCATCTGCCCGGTGTCGCCGAAGGGATGTTCTCCGTTTCTCTCTTTCATCTATGCCTCCTACTTATCCTATACACGCTATGGATGGCATCGTTGTGCCACGAAAAACCAAGAGCCAAACCACGCGCCGTACTTCTTGTACAGGTCGATCTCTACTTGTTCGTCGTCAATAACTTTCAGGGCCTCGCGGTCCGAGGCGTATTTTTCTCGAATCTGCTGTAGTCTCGTTTCCAGCGGCAGGAAATAGTCATCCCACCACAGGTCTTCGGGAAGTGTGAAATACCCCAGGATATCGTAGCCGGCGGATACAATCAATTCGGCGTACTGATCGGCCGTTCGAATCCCGGGGAATTGGCTTCTCCAGTGCTGGAGCGCCTCCCGCGGCGGGTCGGCCTGCAGCCAGACAACCTCGTGTATCACCAGAAAACCGCCCGGCCTGAGGAATCTTCGCCAGAGCCTGAGCCCTTTCTCAAACCCAATGATATGAATGGTTGCCTCGGCCCAAATAATATCGAAACTGCCGTCATCAAACGGCATATTGTTTAGTGACCCCTGTACCGTATGAATCCTGTCGGCCATTCCTGCAGCTTCGGCCTTTTTCTGCAGGATATCCAGCGACTCCCGGTCGATATCCAGCGCGGTGATGTCGCCGTCACAGAGTTTTGCCAATTCCATTGTAGGCTTCCCCTCGCCGCAACCGGCATCCAGGATGCGCGGCCGGTGTACAGGGGGTAGCATGCGGAACGCTTTTCTGGTGTATTGAATCCTTCGCTTATCCGCCCCGGGCAATTTCTTGTGGATTTCTCTATGAATGTTCTTGACCACGGTCACTGACTCCTGGTATCCAGTATCAGCCATAACCTAAACAGGCAACGGCCGGGTGTCAAGACACAAGGACAATTCGGTACGTGATGACCTACTCCACACGACGCTGGTGCACGGGGACGGACACCACACACGAGGTGTGATTTTCGCTTCGCGCGCCATTAGAGAAATTGTCCACAAAAAAAACTCCCCGCACGGGCAAGCCGCGCGAGGAGTCTTATTGTCAAAAGGGTATTCTTACTATTTAAAACGGACCTCGTTCGATTTCTGCACCACCGGCAAATTCTCGGCTGTCATAATCTTTACCGATGCCGCTCCCCCGCCGGTCGGCGTAGCACCGGCCAGAGCGCGAACCCGATAGCGCAGTTTGAGTGTCTGAAGCGGTTCGATCCGTTTAAGAGTTACATTCAACATATTACCGGCTTCCGTAACCGTCACCGGCGCGCCGTCGACCGTGGCGCTGCCCGTAACATACGCAACGCCGTCGGGAAGAATATCACTCAGCGCGGCATCATCGGCGCCGACTTCGCTGGTGTTCTCAACCGTCAGCACGACCTCCCACGAATCACCCAGACCGACCTCGATAGGCATGTCGGTTGTCTCGAAGAGGGTATCGAATTTCACCGGGTCGAGTGCCATCGAGGTTGAGTTCTGCCAGCCACCATCGGGGATAAGGGTCGGGTCCATGAATCCGGCAATCTTCGCCCCGATAATCACCTCGGTGCGGCGGTTGCGCTGCAACGCTGCCATGGATTTCCCGGAATCTACCGGCCGGGTGGCGGCGAAGCTCTCGTAAACGAGCCGTTCACGGTCGACCCCGCGGGTTTCCACGAGCCAGTCAACCACCGCCTTGGCGCGCGCCTCACCCAACTCCCAGTTGGACGGGAACCGTTTGGTGTGAATCGGGCGGTAATCGCAATGACCCTCGACCTTGATGCCGGCATCGGCATACTTGTCGATGGAATCCGCCACGGCCTCGAGCTGCGGGAACGCTGGCGGCTGCAAAAACGCCTTGCTGGTGACAAATAAAGCCGGCGTCAACGTGATCTTGACATCCTGCGGCGGAGCCAGAAGCAGCGGACCAACCGCAACTTCGACCGGCTCCGAGGCAACCGGCCCTAGTCCAGTTGCCGTAGGCGCCAGTTCGCCCTCTACATACACCTTATTGGTCAGGAAACGGCGCTGGCCGGGGTTGAGATCTCTCAGCGAGTAGAACACCGATTTCTGCATCCGCTCCCGCGCCGCGGTAACCTCGTACACCAGTTCGTTGCCGGTATGCCGGGGAACCACCGGGTCGGTGCCGCTGATCAGGTACCGGGTAGCTTCAGGTAGCGAATCAACCACACGAACCTTCATAGGTTCATCCAGGCCGTTGGACTTGATGTCTATCTGGTAATCGACCTTAACGCCCAGGCTGTCGGTTTTCTGCTCCGGGCTAAGTTTGGCCGTCTTGGTTATCTTGACCGATGGGATAATCGCCGCCTGCTTGGTGATATTGAGCTGTGGGTATTCCGGACAGATGCGGAATATCACGTACGACTCACCGGTTTCATGCACGTGCACGAAGACCGAGGCCTCGGCATCTTCCGGAATGTAATAGCCCTCGATGTCTCTTTCATCCAGAGCCACAACGCGTTCGCCGGTGCGGACGGTGCTGAAGTAGAACATGCCCTTCTCGTTCACCTTCGAGTGCGAACCATCGTCAAGGAAAACGTCGGTGCCGACCGGCGCGTATTCCATATCGGCGATACCGTCGCCGTCGCAATCGACCACTACCTTACCCCGGATAGATCCGGTCAGGTTGTAGTTGAGCACGAATATCTCGGCCACGGCCCGGTTTGAACTGACCGGCGAGCCGCCCTGAATGGCAGTAGCGCGGGCGATGTTCTCGTTTATACCCGGGTGCGCCGAAGCACTGATAAGGGTAGTGTAAGCCACCGTCATGACACCGCTTGGCGGAAGATCACCCAGTGACCAGTCATACGGGTTGCCGCCTACGGGATCGACCACGGCCGCACCATTGAGCAGTGAAGTGCCATCGACGTAATACAGACCGGTTTCCATCGTATCAATCAGGTGCACGTTGGTGAATATACTGCCGGAGAAGTTCTCGATTGTAATCGTAAACCTGATGATATCACCGATCATACCGCTGGCCTTGTCAACCGTCTTGGTAACCACGATAGGCACCAGGCTGACGGCCGTCAACACCTCGTTGCTCTGCTC